>NZ_CAXGPO010000012.1:0-100510 GCF_964011655.1 uncultured Spongiibacter sp.
CAAGTGTGACTGGAGTTCAGACGTGTGCTCTTCCGATCTGGCCCCTGCGGCACTTGCCAGCGGGCAATGCGGCCGGTTTGCGGCATAAACTGCTGACGCGGCTCCTCGGCATACAGACGCACTTCAACCGCGTGACCATTGAGGCGGAGCTGGGATTGCGCCATCGGCAGTGGCTCGCCACCGGCAATACGCAGCTGCCATTCCACCAAGTCAACACCGGTAACCATTTCCGTCACCGGGTGCTCAACCTGCAGGCGCGTGTTCATTTCTAAAAAATAGAAACTGCCCTGAGCATCGACCAAAAACTCGACCGTACCCGCACCGCGGTAATTGCAGGCTTTGGCCGCAGCAACAGCGGCATCGCCCATGCGCTGGCGCAAAGCGTCATCGACAAAGGGCGATGGCGCTTCCTCCACCACCTTTTGATGGCGGCGCTGAACCGAACAGTCGCGCTCGGCTAAATGAATGGCATTGCCCTGGCTGTCAGCGAAGACCTGTATCTCGACATGGCGCGGCTGCTGTACCGCCTTCTCCAGAATCAGCTCGTCACTGCCGAAGGCTGACAAGGCCTCCGATCGGGCACTGCGCAGTTGCTCAGGCAAATCAGCCGCGTGATCAACCAGCCGCATACCGCGTCCGCCGCCGCCCGCCGAGGCCTTGACCATAATTGGAAAACCAATGCGCTCTGCTTCGGCCACCAAGCGCTCATCGCTCTGATCGTCGCCTTCATACCCAGGCACACAGGGCACGCCAGCGGCTATCATTGCCAACTTCGACAAGCGTTTGCTGCCCATCAATTCAATCGCGTCGCTGGACGGACCGATAAAAGTGATACCCGCAGCCTGACACGCGCGGGCAAAGTCAGCATTTTCTGAGAGAAAACCGTAGCCTGGGTGAATCGCATCTGCTGCCGTTTTTGTCGCGGCGTCAATAATGGCGTCCACGCGCAAATACGACTCCGACACAGCCGCCGGACCGATATTCACGGCCTCATCAGCAAGCTGAACATGGGGGGCATTGTCGTCGGCATCGCTAAATACGGCGACGGTGCGATAGCCCATTTGTTTAGCGCTGCGTATTACCCTCACGGCAATTTCGCCGCGGTTGGCGATCAGTATTTTTTGCAATGCGGTCATGCTGTTCCCCGTTCCGAATACCAGCTGGGTTTGCGCTTTTCGATAAATGCCTGCGTCCCCTCTTTGCCCTCTGGCCCATTCAGGCATTGGGCAAAAAGATCTGAGGCGTGGTCTAAAAGCGGTTCAAGTGCGGTAGTGCCGACATCAAGAAGTAGCGACTTGGTAAGCGCAGTTGCTGCCGGTGCACAGCGCCGCAACGCAGAGAGTTGGTTGTTTAACTGCGCGTCAACGTCGTCGTTGCTGTCCGCACAGAAATGCACCAGGCCGAGGCGCTGCGCTTCAGCGCCGTCGATGCGCTGCCCGGTTAATGCCAAACGCCGGGCCTGCGTCAGCCCCACCCGCATCACCACAAAAGGCGCAATCTGCGCGGGCACAATGCCCAGGCCAGTTTCCGGCATGGCAAACTTGGCATCGGCTTTGGCAATCGCAATATCCGAGACACAGGCCAGACCAAAACCGCCGCCTAACACCGCACCTTCCAAGATCGTAATAACGACCTGGGGAGCCTTATTTACCTCGGTGATAAGGTGACCGAAGCTACGGTTAAACTGCCAGGCTGCCTTATCCGGGGACAAGGGTTTGCCCGCTTCGTCTACCGCGCCGTCGTGCATGCCGGCAATATCGCCGCCCGCACAAAAATTCCCCTCTGCGCCGCGCAACACCACGGCGCGCACGCTGCGGTGGTCGGCGATGGCGGCGAATACCGCGCGCATTTCGTCGACAAGCCTTTTGTTCATGGCGTTGCGCTTATGGGGTCGGTTGAGGGTGATCGACAATACGCCGCCGTCCAGCGACAGCAGCAATTCTTTGCATTCCGGTAACATACTCACCCCCTACAAACGGCCAATGCCGAAGGTGTTAGCCGTGATCTGACGGGCATCGGCGTCGCGGCAAATATCGAGTACAAAACCCAGCACACTGCGTGTATCGCGAGGGTCGATAATTCCGTCATCCCACATGCGTGCAGTATTGGCCAGGGCGTGCGACTTCGCCGCCATGGTATCCACGGTGTCTTTCTCCAGCGCATCGAGCATCTCTTCACTCACCTGCCCGGCGCGACGCATTTTCGCTTCAGCAACCTGACGCATCACGCTGCCCGCCTGGGCGGGCCCCATCACCGAAACCACACTGCGAGGCCATGCGAACATAAAGCGTGGCTCCATACCGCGGCCGCACATCGCGTAGTTACCCGCGCCGTAGGAACCACCGACAACAATACTGATTTTCGGCACAGAGGCATTGGTGACCGCCTGAATCAGTTTCGAGCCATGTTTGATGATCCCGCCCTGTTCCGCTTCGGTGCCGACAATAAAGCCGGTGGTGTTATGGAGAAAAACAATCGGCGTCTGGGACTGCTCGCAAAGCTGAATAAATTGCCCGGCCTTCGCCGCCCCCTTGGCAGTAATCGGGCCGTTATTGCCAATCACTGCACAGGCAATACCTTGAATCGCCATATGACCGCAGACCGTGCCAACATCGAAAGCACTTTTGAATTCCAGGAAGTCTGAATCGTCGGCAATGCGCGCAATAATTTCCCGCACGTCGTAGGGCGTTTTGGGGTCTTCGGGCACAATACCGAGCAGTTCCTCGGCATCAAAATGCGGCTCGGCATAGGCCACTTCCGCACTGGCCTGCAAGCGTTTGTCCCAGTCGAGCTTGCCCGCAACTTCCCGGGCAATGCGAATACCATCGGCGTCGTTTTCGGCGAGATAGTCCGCGGTACCGGCGACTTCCGCGTGCATCTCCGCGCCGCCAATCTCTTCGTCGCTGGCCTCTTCGCCGGTTGCCGCTTTAAGCAGTGCTGGGCCGGCGAGATATACGGTGGACTGACGACGTATCATAATGACGTAGTCTGACAAGCCGGGTTGATAAGCACCGCCAGCGGTAGCACTGCCGTGCACCACAGTAATTTGCGGAATGCCCATCGCCGACAGTTTTGCCTGCACGGCAAAGCCGGCACCAGACGGCCCGAAAAAGTCACCGAGCAGCTTTAGGTTACCGCCGCCACTTTGCGCCAGGGTGAGCACCGGAAGCTTGTTCTCGATCGCGATACGCATCATCCGCTGTCGCTTGACACTGCCCAGTGGCGTAATGCTGCCGCCCTTAGTGAGATAATCATCGACCATAATCATGCAGCGAACGCCCGCCACATAACCGATACCGGTAATGCAGCTTCCGCCGGCGGCACTGCCATCGCGATCCTCTTCCTGCATATAGCCGCAGAGGGTCGATAGTTCGAGAAAGGGGGTGCCAACATCAAGCAGGGCACTTAAACGCTCGCGCGGCGGCATAAGGCCGCGCTCGCGATAACGCGGTACTTTTTTCTCGGCCGCGGCAATCACTCGTTGCTCGATGTCTCGAAACTCATCAACGGCCGCGCCCATAACCTTGGCATTGCGCTGAAAAGCATCGCTGTGTCGATCGATGTGAGACTCTAATATCGCCATAAACTCGTCCTTTTAGCCCACTACTTTCTGCGGCCCGGATGGGTGCCCATCAATTTACAGATAATGCCCAGCATCACCTCGTCTGCGCCGCCACCAATGGAGGTGAGCCGCGTATCGCGGTAGGCGCGAGAGATGGGGTTGTCCCACATAAAGCCCATGCCGCCCCAATACTGTAAGCAGGCGTCGGTCACTTCTCTGGCTAGGCGACCCGCTTTGAGCTTGGCCATGGACGCCTTCATGGTTACATCGCTTCCGTGGATGTATTCCTCCACCGCGCTATAGGTCAGCGCACGCAGCGCTTCGACCTCGGACTGCAACTCTGCCATGCGAAAGTGAACCACTTGATTATTAAGAAGTGGCTCACCAAATATTTCGCGCTCGCGGGCATAGTCAATGGTTTGGTTGATGCAGGCTTCCATGGCCTTGAGTTGTCCCGCAGCGGCATACAGGCGCTCTTCCTGGAATTGCAGCATCTGGTAGATAAAGCCCTGCCCCTCTTCACCAATGCGATTGCGCTGGGGTACGCGAACATCGTCAAAGAACACCTGCGCGGTATCCGATGAGCGCATACCCAGCTTGTTCAAGCGCTCCGAAAAGGACACCCCCGGCGTGTTAGTCGGCACCACAATCAGCGATTTATTGCTGTGCGCTTTACCTTCGCTGGTATTGGCCAGCAGACAGAGATAATCCGCCTGAGTGGAATTGGTGATCCACATTTTGCTGCCATTGATAATGTAGTCGTCGCCGTCTTTGCGGGCGGTGGTTTTAATCGCCGCCACATCGGAACCGGCATGGGGTTCACTCACCGCAATGGAGAACACCGCGTCCCCGCTTATCGCAGGCGTGAGAAATTCGCGACGCAGTTCATCGCTGCCGAACTTTGCCAGCGCCGGCGTTGCCATATCAGTTTGTACGCCGATGCCCATCGATACACCGCCGGTCGTAATCCTGCCCAGCTCCTCTGAAAATACCGTTTGGTAGCTGTAATCCAGACCGAGGCCGCCGTATTCCACCGGTTTCGAAATGCCCAGCAGGCCCAGGTCGCCCATTTTTTTAAACAATTCATGGGCGGGGAAAATCCCCTCCGCTTCCCAGGCATCGGCGTGGGGGTTTATTTCTTTGTCGACAAACTGCGCCACGGTATCGCGCAACTTTTGATGCTCTTCTGTCAAAATCATAAAACGCTCCAACTACGCAAAATTATTTAAAACAGCCTTCAAAGGGATAGGGAGTGGGGACGAAACTGTTTGGCCCGGCGCCCATCGGCTCGGCGCGTTGAAACGCCGGGCGCGCCATCAGGCGCTCGAGGTAAGCCTTAACCTGGGGCTCGTAGAACGTATCCAGCCCCAGTCCCTTGCCCAAATACAGCGCGTAGCCAACCGCGATATCGGCAATGGTGAAGCGGTCGTCGCACAGGTATTCACGGTCGAGCAAATGGCTATTCACGCGCTTTAATCGCGCCAGGTACCACTTGCTGTAGTCTTCAACTGCCTGGGGCAGGCGGCGCTCCGGCGGTTCCAGTTGCGAATACCGCAGGACAATGGTCTGCGGGAAGGTCAGGGTCGCATCACTGTGAAACAGCCAGTTCAGGTAATCGCCGTAGCCGGGGTCGCTAACGCGCAGACCGAAATCAAAGCGCTGGTATTGTTCAACGAGATAGAGACAAATACCGGAGGACTCGGTCATCTCCACGTCGCCGTCTCGGAAAAAAGGCACCGTCCCCAGGGGGTTAGTCTCAAGGTATTCGCGCTGGAACATGCGCGGCGGAAAGGCAAGATTTACCAGCTCGTAGTCGATACCCATTTCTTCCATCGCCCACAATGGCCGCAATGAACGGGACGGGTAACAGTGCCACAGCGTGGGTTTTTCACTGCTCATAACAACTCCTTACAAACGGTATTGACGCGACGCCAGCTCACGCATGATTTCTTCGGAACCGCCGCCGATCGCGTTCACTCTCACTTCACGGTAAAAGCGTTCAACGCGGTTGCCGCGCAAGTAGCAGGCCCCGCCTAAAATTTGGCTGGCTTCACGGGCGCAAAACTCCATGGTCTCGCTCGCTTGAACCTTGGCCATTGCCAGGTCACCCGGGTCGCAGCGCCCTTCTATATAGGCTTGGGTTAAATAATTGAGGTAGCACTGGGTCGCATTGATGCGCTGCTTCATCGCAGCAATCTTGTGGCGAATCACTTGGTGGTCAGCCAGGCGTTTGCCGAAGGTCTTGCGATTGCGCGCCCACTCCACGGCATCTTCTAGGCAGGCGCGAGCGGCCGCTTCCATGGTGACAATCAGGCTTAGTCGCTCTGGGTTGAAGTTACTCATGATGACGAGAAAGCCGTGCCCTTCTTCCCCGATCAAATACTCGGCGGGCACGCGAACATCGTCAAAATAAATGGTGCCGGTATCGGCACACCACCACCCCTGCTTGCGGTCCAGGGGGGTGCGCGAAACGCCGGGCAGGTCGGTGGGAATCAGCAGCATCGAAACACCGCCAGCGCCTTCGCCACCCGTGCGTACAGCGGTACTCACCCAATCCGCTCCCATGACTCCGGAGATAAAGGTTTTACTACCATTCACAATGTAGTGGTCGCCATCACGCTTGGCCGTCGTTTGGATGTTGGCAACATCCGAGCCGCCGGAAGGCTCGGTAATTCCCAGTGAAATTCGCTTTTCACCGGCTAACACGCGCGGTGCAACCATTTCTTTCAGCGCATCACTGCCGCAGTTCGTCACGGGTGGTAAGCCAATGCCGTGCACCAGCAAATTACTGATCAAGCCCCCGGCGCTGCCCGCTCGGGTGATCTCTTCGTTGGCAATATTGATATGCCATTGGTCAATACCCTCGGAAATGCCGCCATAGGCCTCGGGGTAGCCGAGCTGGAGCAAACCGATATCCGCCGCTTTGGCCCACAATTCATCGGGAATTTTTCCCGCCTCTTCCCAGTCGTCGAGAAACGGGCTGATTTCAGCGTCGACAAATTTACGCAGTTGCACTCGCCATGCTTCGTGCTCGGCATTGAGGTAGGGGTTGTGTAGACGGGCGCCGTCAAAATCCAGTGACATGCGAACTCCTGAGTTAGTCATTATTAGCCTACTCAGTCTATAAGCTCTGTTGGGGCGCGCTTAGGATTTGGTGCCAGACTAGGAGATATTTGGTGCCAGAAGGCGTTATTTACGGCGATGTTCTCGCGGCGACTTGCCGAACCACGCTTTGAAGGCGCTGGAAAAACTGCCGTGGTCGGCATAACCCAGCAGCAGCGCGATATCGGTAATACTCAAGCGCTCATCACTGAGATACTGCAATGCCAATTCACTGCGCAGCTCTTGCAGCACTTGGCCAAACTGGGTCCCGCTGTCGGCCAGTCGCCGCTGCAAAGTGCGCCGGGATATATTCTGCGCGGCGGCTGTTTTATCGATAGTCACTCCACCTGCCGGCAGCATTTTTATCAAGGTGTTGCGTAGCGAGCGCAATACCGGATCAGGCTCACCTTCGCCGAATAAATGCTGGGTAGATTGCCGGATCGACATACTCCATTCCGAGTCCAACTGAACAAGGCGATAGTCGAGGCTCGCCGCATCGAAATACAGAGAACTACGCGGCTGGGAAAAATGCAGGTCGCAGCCAAAAATGCTTTCCAGCAAGTCGGTATTAGCGGGCTTTGGGTAACTAAAGTGGGCGCGCAACACGGGAATTGGCCGCACACACAGCGAGCGCACAATAGCTGCAGAGGTGGTCAGCAAACAGTCACTTTGATACCGCCAGCGAGCCGATGCCTCCCACAGGGGCAGCCAATCCAAGCGCAGGCGTTCATCTTCGCGGCGAATGCGAACCTCGCCGATATCACCGGCAAAATGCAGCACGCTGGGCATCAGGTTCAAGTAGTCGCGAAAGGTTTCGCACACGCCACAGGTGTAGAGCTGCATATTCAGACGACTGATATAGTCCACACGGCCGGTGTAGAGGCCAATATCTTCGCCGCAGTGTTGAGCGGCAAGCTCATACAAGCGATGCATCGCCGACACAGGGTGTCGAGCCTCGGCGTCACTGAGGGCTTCCGGCAGGATACCGACCGATCTCAGCAACGCTTCACTGTCGCCACCCAGTGCGGCAATCGCCTGGGCAATACTGCGAATACTGGTGCTGTTAACGGTCCAATTGGGGTCGATCGTATTCATCGCCACGTCTTCAAATACATGCTCGCAAAGTGTACGTGAATGCCGACGATGACGGTACCGGCCAGACTCACGGCGGGGCGGCTGCGAGGTCGCGCTTCAGGTGGCGGCTGCTCAGATAAAAGTGCAACGCCGATAAACTCACCATCAATGGCACCAGTGCCAGCATGGCATAGCGCAGCGACTCATCGCCAAATTGCGGTGCCAATAGGTCACTGAGCAGCCCGACAGACCAGGGCCCGGCACCCAAGCCCACCAAATTGAAGATAAAAAACAGGATGGCCGAGGCCATCGCCCGCATACGCAAGCCAACAAGTGAATGGCTAACCGCGAGCGTATTTCCTAAAAACACATTGGACTGTATGGCGGGAATAATCATTAACAACAGCGAGGCATAGACATTGTCGACCAAGTAAACCCCGGCGGCAAAAGGCAGTGAAATCACACCGGCCAACGCCGGCAACAACACGTACCAACGCGTGTCTTTAGCGGCGAGTTTATCGGCCAGCAAACCGCCACCGAACACCCCGACCGCACCACCAATACCAATAATGAGCGCCAGCCACGTACCCAGCTCCCCGGTGCTCATGCCGTAACTGCGGATAATAAAAGACGCCGACCAATTGGCGACCGAATAACCGGCAAAGGCGCTCAGGGCACCCGCCCAGGCCATATGCCGAAAACTGCGCCGCGACCACAGCAGCGCCACCACTTCTTTAACGGCAACGGGTTCGGGGTTGTCATCGCGATTCTCAGACAAACCGCGACGCGGTTCGCGCAGGGTGTAGCGCACCACCAGTGCCAGCAGAACACCCGGCACGCCCACGACGAAAAATGCTACCCGCCAGCCAAAAAATTCATTCAGCCAGCCGCCCATTAAAAAACCGAACAGGATGCCAATGCTGACGCCCGTGGAATAGAAACCCAGCGCCGAAGCGCGGCGCTCGGCCGGGAACATATCCGAAATCATCGAATGCGATGGCGGACTGCCACCGGCTTCGCCGACGCCAACACCAATTCGCGCCAGTAACAACTGCAGGTAATTCTGGACTAAGCCACTGATGGCCGTCATAAAGCTCCAGATAAACACCGCCAGGGCGACAATGTTTCTGCGGTTTCCCGCATCGGCCCAGCGGGCAATAGGAATGCCTGCGGTGACATAGAACAGCGCAAAGGCAAAGCCCGTTAACAGCCCCAGCTGGGTATCACTCAGCAGTAATTCAGCCTTGATCGACTCCTGCAAAATCGCCAGCAGCTGGCGATCAATAAAGTTGAAGCTATAAACAATGGTTAAAATAAATAGGGCGTAATAGGCGCGCCCATCGCTGCGATAGTGCTGAGAGTTCATGCCGCCATCCTTATTATTTTTTGAGGCTGGTATGAGTGTTTATTTGTCTTCTGTACAGGCAATAAGACGCGAATCCATAAGCGCGGCTGTGCGGTGCTCGGTGATTGCCTGATAGTCCGGGTTGCGCAGCATCGTTACGAAGTGCCCAATGCTGGGGTAACGCACTAGCATTACCTTGTGCCAGTCCTCACCGGGTGGCGCTATGAGCGGCGCATGGGCCGCCGCCAACCACTGGGCTTGTCCGTCGACGGCACTGAGAAACGGCACCACTAATTCGCTGTAGCCTTGATAAGCCTCCCGGCCGGTAAGCCCTCGGTCGCCGTCGGCATACTGCGCGCGATCGTTAAAACGCAGTAAATTAAGCATAATAATCGGCTCGTCGCTGGGGATACGCGCCAGCAACTCAGCTAATTCAGCCGCCCTTGGATCAATACTGTAATGATTATCTGACACTGACCTGTCCTCATTGCGTTTTAAACATCTGGAAAGCGTGGTTGCCGCGCTGCTGCGCCTGCAGATATTCCTCGGCCAAGCGATCGACAAGTTCGGCAACACGGGGGCAGTTATCGATACTGCCCGCCCCCTGCCCGGCGGACCAAATAGCCTTCCAGGCTCCGCTGGCCTTTTCTGCGCGCTGCTGGTCACCATCCACCGTCAACTCCGCACCGAAGTCGATGTCTTTTTTGGGGGCCAGGTTATCGGGGTCCAGCCCGGCTGCGACGATACTGGGGCGCATAAAGTTCGCGTTCACACCGGAAATATTCGGCGTATAGACGATATCTTCCGCGCGGCAGTCCATCACCATTTGCTTGTAATCACTGTCGACCTGACACTCCTGAGTGCAAATAAAACGGGTGCCCATGTAAGCGAGATCCGCGCCCATCATCTGAGCCGCCGCGACATCCGAGCCCGACGACATGGCGCCCGCAAGCAGTAGCGTCTTATCGAAGAACTGGCGGATTTCAGCCACCAGCGCAAACGGGCTCGTACTGCCTGCGTGGCCGCCGGCGCCCGCCGCAACGGCGATCAAGCCGTCGACACCGGCCGCCGCCGCTTTGCGCGCGTGACGAGCGTTAATCACATCGTGAAACACCAAACCGCCATAACTGTGAACCGCGTCAATCACTTGCGCGGCGGCCCCCAGTGACGTAATGACAATCGGCACTTGGTACTTCACGCAAAGCGCCAAATCAGCCTCCAGCCGCGGATTACTGCCGTGCACAATTAGATTCACTGCAAAGGGCGCCGCCTCGCGCCCCGAGCTGCGCTCGAAATCGGCAAGTGCTGACTGAATTTCTATAAGCCAAGCCTCTAAGCCTTCGCTGCTGCGTTGGTTCAGCGCCGGGAATGAGCCCACAACCCCGGCCTTACAGGTTTCGATCACCAGCTCGGGGCCCGAAGCGAGAAACATCGGCGCCGCCACAACGGGCAAGCGCAGGCGGGATGCCAAAGAGTCAGGCAGAGACATATCAACCTCGTTTGTTATTGCTTTTAGCAGAATCGATCAAGCTAGCGCAGCGGGCGCAGGAATACCAGCGGGAACGAAGCCGGAAAATTCAGGGAGCAAGGAAATGACAACGAGATGGTGGCGAAGAGATCGTGGCGGGGGATAATAACGCTTAAGAAGTAACAGCGGGGCATTGCCAGGCGAGCTGGCACACCCCGGATTTAAGCAAAACGCTTACACGCCAATGCTGGCGAGCTTAACCATAATATCTTTTAGTAAGCCTGAGATCGTTGGGTGGTCAACCTCAAAGCTCGACACCATTTCATCAAGGCGCTCTTGCAGGCCAGTGTCTTCCAGCACTAACTCAGGGCCGCTGCCCAGCTCGCGGTCGATATCTTCAACCAGCGCGTGCAATTTAGCCCGTTCGCCGCTCTCTACCGGTAAATCATCAATCTCACTTTGCAGGCGGTTAAGCTGCTCGTGAACATGTTTTGGGTCCATGACCGTACTCCTATATTTCAGGCTTACAGCATAGCAAGAGCCGAACGTCACGCCTAGCTAGTGGTAACAGCTGCGCAGTAGCCGACGACTCTCCCGCTGACAGTGAGCCAGCTCATCCATACGCCCCCCTTCACGGTAAAAGCGTTCAAGCATTTGTAGAGAGATCTCAACATTTTTGTACAGCGGTAGACGCCGCCCTAAACCGTTGCGCAAGGCTTGCAGCAGACGATGATGGACCGCAAGTAAACAGTGTTGCTGCAGCGAGGGATCGCCACAGCGAGCAAAACACTCCGACAGGTAATGGCCCGACAGCATATGCCGATCGACGTCCTCAAGCGCCAACTCGCGCTCGCCCGACAACATCAATTCACTCAGCTCAAAACAGCACCCCAAATACCGCAGCGCCGGCACCCAGTCTCGCTGCGCGTAGGCTTCTCTGCCGGCTTCCATCCACTCTTCCCAACGCTGGCTGGCCACCGCCTCGCTGCGCTGCAACTGCTGGCGGTGGCTCTCACATAGAAATCGTATGCTCATCATTATCTCCTGGACTAAAGCAAATCTGGCAATACCTACAAACGATAATGATTATCATTTGTAAATTCAAGTCCAAAAATACAAACCGCGGCCTGCCGCGTTTTGCCAGCGCATTGCCCATCCACCGAAGAACAGTAATGCTGTGCATAAATTTCGCCGCTAAGGCCAACAATAATAGGAACTTCAGATGTCTCTCGACGCACTATTTTCTCTTTCAGGACAAGTGGCCATTGTGACTGGCGCAGGCCGGGGTATTGGCCGCGGCATTGCCGAACACTTTGCACAGGCCGGGGCGACCGTTATTTGCGCTGCGCGCACACTGGAGGATTTGGAAAAGACCGTGGCAAGCTGCAAAGCCGCTGGCGGCAACGCCCTTGCTCAGGTATGCGATGTTGCGCAGGAAGAGCAATTACAAGCGCTTGTAAACACCGCCGTTAATGAGTTTGGCCGCCTGGATATCCTTGTGAACAATGCCGGCGGCGCCTGGCCGAACGACCCGCTGAAAACCGACGCCAAAACCTTTAATCGTGATTTCGACTTCAACGTCACCAGTGCATTTAACCTCTGCCGGCTCGCCCAGCCCGCGCTTGAAAAAAGCCGCGGCAATATCATCAATATCACGTCGGCATCGGCGCGCTACGCTCAAAAGGGCTTTAGCAGCTACGGCACAGCGAAAGCGGCATTGACGCAACTCACGCGCTTATTGGCCGCCGATTTCGCGCCGAAAATCAGGGTAAACGGCATTTCCCCTGGCACCATAATGACCGACGCGCTGAAACAATTTCTCGACGAGAATACCCGCGAAAAAATGTCGGCGCTGACGCCAATGCAGTGCCTGGGCGAGCCTCGGGATATTGCTGCCGCTGCCGTTTACCTGGCGTCGCCAGCGGCACGCTGGGTAACAGGAAAGATCATTGAAGTTGACGGTGGCGCGGAATCGACCACCTGGCCTTTTTAGCAGCCACTGATCCAATATTCACTAGAATACGTAGCGGCTTCCCCCACTTGATGGCGGGGAGCACATCGTGTCTATAATCAGCGTTTAATTCTATTCACAACGAGGTTTGCATGGATCCACAAGCGTTATTGGAACAGTACGGCCCCGAGGCAATCGATATGGGCATTCGCGCGGCGGGCGCGCTGGCGATTGTATTGGTCGGCTACTGGATGGCGAAACTGTTCTCTGGCTTCACACGATCCGGATTAGAGAAGCGCAATTTCGACCCAACCTTGAATGCCTTCATCAGCAAATTAGTATTTTTTATCATCTTTGCTGTCGCCCTGATTCCTGCTCTGGCGCACGCTGGCATACAAACCGCATCGGTGATCGCCGCTCTGGGTGCCGCCGGCTTGGCCGTGGGCTTAGCCCTGCAGGGCTCGCTGGCAAACTTTGCCGCGGGGGTATTATTAATCGCTTTCCGCCCCTGCCGGGTGGGCGACTGGGTCGATGCCGGTGGCTGCTCTGGCACCGTGGAAGACATAAGCTTGTTTTCGACGATTTTGGTGACCGGTGATAACAAGCGCATCGTGATCCCCAACTCTCAGGTCATGTCCGGTGCAATCACCAACTACAGTGTGAAGCCCCGTCGCCGTGTCGATCTGCTGGTGGGTATTTCCTATGACGCCGACATTAAACTTGCGAAGGAAACGCTGGAGCGGCTGGTCAACGCCGATGAACGCGTACTGAAAGACCCCGCTCCGCGCATCGCGGTTGCTGCCCTTGGGGCATCCTCAGTTGACCTGATCTGTCGCCCCTGGGTAAAAACCGAGGACTACTGGCCAACATACTGGGATCTCACCGAAAAAATTAAACTCGCTTTCGACGAAGCCGGTATCGGTATTCCCTACCCGCAAATGGATGTTCACTTTCACAAGGAAGACTGAGGCAAACGGTAGGAATACCAGAGAAAGGGCAGCATTAGCTGCCCTTTTTAGTTGACCTGAACGCAGGTCTGATTACCATGCACACGCTAAATTCCCGCACGGTAGACACAAGGAAAATCGATGAGAGTTCCCGTAAGCATAGTATTGAGCCTTCTCTGCGCAAATGCTGCCCAGGCAGATGAAACGCCAACATGGGAAGGGGATGTTGAGTTTGGTTACTATCAAACCGATGGCAACAGCAACGAAACCAGCCTGCTGGCAAAAGGCACAGCCAGCCGCAAAAGCGGCCTGTGGACCAATGTGGTAAAAGCCAACGCCCAAAACAGCGAAGTAGAAGGTGTACGTTCGGAAGAGCAGTACTTTATCTCCGACCGCCTGTCTTACGATATCAGTGACTTCAATTACAGCTTCGGTTACGTGTCGGTCGACAAAGATCGCTTTAGCGGCTACGTGTATCAAGCCACTATCGCCGGTGGCTACGGTCGCCGTCTGTTGAAAAATGACCGCGTGGTCTGGGACGCTGAAGTCGGCCCGGGTTTCCGTATTAGCGAATTCGACACCGGCAGTGCCGAGGGCGACGGTAAAACGGAAGAAGCCATCTTGCGCCTGTCTACCGACCTGAAAGCCAAAGTGTCCGAAACCGCGACATTCGAGCAAAGCCTGTCAGTAGAAAGCGGCGACAAAAACACGGTGAGCAAATCCGTTACCGCGTTGAAGACCAAGATTATCGGCGGCTTCGGTTTAAAAATCAGCTACACCATGGAATACAACGAAGTCGTGCCCAACAGCAACGTGCACATGGACAAGCAAACGGCAGTGACCCTGGTCTACAGCTTCTAAAAACCTCTGCGGGGCAATTATTGCCCCGCGCTCTCCGCCTGCGCCTCAGCGCGCAGGCCCTCGCGATCAAGCACTCGCAGCTTACCGTAAGACAGGGCAATCAATCCGGCCTTCTCCAGGCGCTTCAATTCCCGGCTCACCGCCTGACGAGACACCGCCAGCATTTTCGCTAAGTCTTCCTGAGGCAGGTGCATATTGATATCGTCCCCCTCCTCGCTGCCGTAGTACTGCTGCAGGTCCAACAGTCGCTGCGCCAACCGGGACGACAGAGAGTACAGCGCCGCAGACTCGACATAGGACAGAGCAAGGCGCAATTTTCGGCACAGCATAAGAAGAAAATAACGGTACAACCTCGGCTGGGCGTCCAGCAGCGTATCGAGCTGATGCCTGGCTACCACCAGCACCTGCGTATCGCCCAGGGCATAGGCATCCTGGCTGCGCGGCTCGCCATCAAATAACGATACTTCGCCAATCCAATCGCCGCGCTCCGCCAACATCACCAGCAATTCTCGGCCATCGGGGCTGCTATTACTCAGGCGGATTCGCCCTTCCAGAACGCCGTACATCGCCTCGCCGGCTTCGCCCTGCTCGTACAGAAACTCGCCATCCTTCAGCCGCCGGATCTTGCACTGCGACAGCAGGATTTCCACCAACTCCGCAGGCAAACCGACCATTATCGGGTTACCCCGCAGAATATCGCGCTTGTCGACCACCCTTCCTCCGCTACACTCAGGCTAATGAGAATAATTGGCCAATTGTCAATTTCGTGACAGTTGCCATGCCACCTCGTCGGGCAAACTGAGACTGAATCATAATAGTAAACAGGAGCTCAACCATGACAGCAGAGATTAAATCACAGGTGTCCGCCGAAGAGTGGCAATTGCGTGTCGACCTTGCCGCCGCCTACCGTCTGGTCGCATTATTCGGTTGGGACGACCTGGTTTTCACCCATATTTCCGCCCGCGTGCCGGGTGCCGACAACCACTTTTTGATCAACCCCTACGGCATGATGTTCGAGGAGGTCACCGCGTCCTCGTTGGTGAAAGTCGACCAGAATGGCGAGAAAGTCATGGAGTCGCCCTATCCCGTCAATCCCGCTGGCTTCACCATTCACAGCGCCGTTCACGCCGCCCGCGACGACGCCCACTGCGTGATGCAT
This sequence comes from uncultured Spongiibacter sp., assembly GCF_964011655.1. Lineage (NCBI taxonomy): Bacteria > Pseudomonadati > Pseudomonadota > Gammaproteobacteria > Cellvibrionales > Spongiibacteraceae > Spongiibacter > uncultured Spongiibacter sp. The sequence continues at coordinate 15,470 of NZ_CAXGPO010000012.1, forward strand.
ACCCACTCCATCAACGGCGTCGCCGTCTCTGCCCAAGCTGAAGGTGTGCTGCCCATTTCCCAGCAAGCAACCCTGGTACTGGCGTCATTGGGCTACCACGACTACGAGGGTATCGCCTTAAACGAGGAAGAAAAGCCGCGCCTTGTCGCTGACCTCTCCGACAACACCTTTTTAATGCTGCGCAATCACGGGCTACTCACCGTGGGCATGACACCCGCCGATGCGTTTTTAGCCATGTACATCTTCGAAGCAACTTGTATGATCCAAGTACGCGCCTTGGCTGGCAGCCGCGAGCTAACGCCGGTGCAGCCAGAGATTGTCGATGGCGTTAAAGAAGCCGCGCGCATCGTTACCAAAGGCCTGTTCGGCGACCTGGCTTGGCCGGGATTGCTGCGCCGCTTGAATCGCCAAAACCCCGGCTATGACGCCTGAGGAGGACCGCATGGAAAATACCAGTGAAAAACGCCATTTCAGCAGCTTTGCAGAGTTCTATCCCTACTACTTGGCGGAGCACGAAAATCGCACTTGCCGACGCCTGCACTTGATCGGCAGCCTGTTAGTACTGGCACTGCTGGCATTTAGCGTGAGCACCGCGCAATATGCCTTGCTGTGGCTGCTACCTGTTGTCGGCTACGGCTTTGCCTGGGTGGGACATTTCTTCTTTGAAAAAAACAAACCGGCCACCTTTCAGCACCCGCTGTATAGCTTTATTGGCGACTGGGTCATGGCAAAAGACCTGTTGACCGGCAAGCTGGCGCTTTAAGCAAGGGAGGCCGCCATGACGCTACTTCAGTTAGAAGCCATCCTCTACTACTGTTGCTTGATCAATGGCGGCCTACTACTGATTAGCAGTGCCTTGGCACTGCAATGTCCCACCGCGATTTTGCGCCTGCAAAGTCGCGTATTGAACATCCCTGCTGCGCGCTTGCAACTGCTGTACGCACAGGGGTTAATGCTATTTAAAGTGTTCTATATCTTTTTTAACCTAAGCCCCTGGCTCGCCCTTATGCTAATGCGTTAGCGCTTCCACACTCGACATTCCTTCACACATTTCTGCTACAGTGCGGCGTTAAATTTTCCAGCGCCTGGCGCGCTGAACGTTGAGTAACGCGCAATGAGCAGAATTATTATCCTTGCATCCCCGGGCAGCGGCCACGGGAAAACCCTTGTCACCGCAGGGCTAGCCAAAGCACTTGGCGGCGGTAACCGGCGTATCCGCGTCTATAAAATGGGGCCAGACTACCTGGACCCGCAATTTATCGAGGCCGCCACCGGACTTGAAGTGCGCCAGCTGGACTACTGGATGCTCGGCGAAAGAGAGATTGCCGCAGAACTTTGCCGCGCTCAAAACGAAGTGGACGACATAATTATCGAAGGCGTAATGGGCCTGTTTGATGGTGAACACAGCGTCGCACGCTTGGCGCGGGATTACCGAATTCCGGTGTGTATCGTCGCCGATGCCAGCGCCATGGCGCAGACCTTTGGCGCCCTGATGTACGGGCTGGCAAATTACGATCCCGATGTAAACGTTGCGGCGGTAATCGCCAACAAAGTAGGCAGCGACCGCCACGCCTCACTTCTGGCAGAAAGCGTACGCCCGCCGCTGACGATGCTCGGCAGTATCAAACGCGACAAAGCGCTGGCCGTCCACGAGCGCCATCTGGGCATCGGCGCGGAAGATCGCAGCGCTGCTCAACATGCCGCCGCAGCAATGGCGGAGCAGTTGACGGAGATCGCGCAATCACTGCCCTGGGGAAAACTGCGCATTGAAGAAGACAGCCTGACTCAACCGGAGGTTCAGCACGAGGGCCCGCGACTGCAAGGTATGCGCATCGCGGTGGCCAAAGACGCGGTATTTAGCTTTATCTACCACGCCAACATGGATTTTCTGCAGCGCGAGGGCGCCACGGTTCACTATTTTTCGCCCCTCTCAGATACCCAGTTACCCGACTGCGACGCCCTCTACCTGCCCGGCGGCTACCCCGAGCTACACCTGGAGACCCTAGCCAACAACCACGCCATGATCAGCGCCATTCGCCAGCACATTGAGGCTGACAAACCCTGTATGGCCGAGTGCGGCGGCATGCTCTATTTGCTCGAGAGTCTCAGCCACGACGAGCGCTGCGCGCCACTGTGCGGGATATTTCCACTGCGCGCCAAGGTGAATGAACGGTTGGCTGGTTTAGGCTATCAGTCTCTGCCCGGTACCCGTTTGCGCGGCCACAGCTTTCATTACGCCAGCATTGTCGACGAGCCCAGCAATGCCGACGAGCTGCCGCGCAGCGCCTATTCAGACGGTCGCAAAGGCGAATTGATCTTGCGTGAAAAACGCACTATCGCCAGTTTTGTACACTGGTATTTTTCCTCCGAGCCACAAAAAATTTGTGACTGGTTATCCGGTAAGCCCGAGCTCTGACCGCACACCACTCTGATCGCACAACACATTGCCGCCCCAAAATGGGGCTCGGCTTTGTGGCGCAAATGCTATAAAGTGTGCCATGCGAATTGCCCCGACGTTTAATAATTATTAGGGGGACAAATGAAACGGACAATTCCCGCGGTGCTAACTCACCTTGGACTGCTGAGCCTGTTGCTCTTGCCGCTGTGTGCGTCGGCGAGCACGGAGGGCTTTCGGGAGCGCTATAGTTCAGACGTTGACGGACAAACCTGGATGCTCCACATCGATTCGGGGCGTAGTTTCCCGTCGATGATCAGCGCCAAGCTGCAGATGGGCGATGCGCTAAACCGCTATATCCTGCTGGGCAGCGTAAACGGCACGGTCATTACCGGCAGCTATAAACCGCTGCGCGCCAGCGCGATGGCAGAAGAAAAACCCTTCAGCCTAACCCGCATTGGCCAGGACAGTGTGGCACTCACGCTGGACGGCGAGCGCTATACCCTGTCGGCCAATGACCAACTGGCCGCCGTGGACGACGCGCTTATTGGTACCTGGAGCAGTGATACGAAGCTCGGCGGCAGCATCGACAACCCCTATATGGGCGAGCAGTGGAGCATTCACTTTCGCGCCGACGGCACCGCCTGTGAGGCGACGAGAATGATAGATAGCCGACGCGCCTCCAGCTACCAAGACCCTTGCAGCCACGCCGACAGTCACCGCTGGAAGGCGGAAAATGGCAAGATTCTATTTGCCGATGACCGCGGCGAATGGCGAGAGCAGTTTACCTACCGCATTATGGGTGGGCGCATGGTAGTGAGCTACCCTGGCGGTCAACGCCGCGTAACGTCACCGGTCGAACCGACTCGAATCAGCGCGCAGTAGTGGTGGGGCGACAACTTAATCGCTGAGTAAAGCCCACAATTCCTCACCACTATAGTCTCGGCGCCCCCCCTGCTCTGCTTTTTTTACCAAGTCGAGTACCCGGCTATTGGCCGACGCCTGCGTGCCCTGCTGCGCCGCCAGCCTCACAACCTCACCGTTGAGCCAATCAATTTCTGTGCGCCGCCCGCGCTCCAAATCTTCCCACATTGACGAGCGAGCCAGCGGGTCCATCGCCAGCATCGGCTGGGCAATTTTGGTAAACAGCCAATCGGGGGTATCCAAAACGCGTGGCAGCCAGCGCGGCGGCACCGCCGTCAGGCGTTGCAGAGGAATATCTGCCTGGCGAATTGCGGCCAGCGCCTCGCGCTGCAAGCGCGCCAAACAGCGCCGGTAATGCCGCTGAGACAACTCTTCTTTTAGTGGCAAGCCCGACAGCGCATTAATCGGGTTATTGAGGTTAAGCAACAGCTTTGACCACTGCACCGAGCGCATATCGCTATGCCACTCAAAGGGGGTGGCACTGGCGGCAAACAGCGTATCAATATGGCCAATACGCGCGCTGCACTCAACCATAATTGCGCCATCGGTTCCCGCGTGAAAGACTCCCTGCCCGCGCTGGAGCACATTAAACGCGATCATGCCGGGCAATACGCAGCACTGGGGCAGAGCCGCTGACAAGCGCGGCGCATTATCGATGCCATTTTGCAGGCTAATCACCACCGTATCGGCGCCCACGTGGGGTGCCAGCTGCGCGGCCACGGTATCGGTATCCGCCGACTTCACCGTCACAATCAAACAGTCCAATCCCGCCATCGCCGCCACATCGGTATGCACATGCAAGCTCTGTGGGGGGCAATGATGATGCAGGCCTCTGAAGTCGCTAATCGTTAATCCGTGTTCCTTCAACTCATCCACCATGCGCGGGCGCGCTAACAGGTGAACCTCTGCGCCGCCCATCTGCAGCGCACCACCGACGTAACAACCGATACTGCCCGCCCCAACAATCCCGACTGTAACTGTCACAACCTCTCCCTTCGCGCCTGCATTATCCACAGTATTCATTGAGTAAAGCCCGTATTGGCACTAAACAGGCTCTCGCCAGACTATAGCCTAGAATGACCCAATGTCATCTGTTTGTAACTGTCATTGCTTCCTGGCATTGGGTACACTGATCCGCTGAAAAAAACGCCCGTGCCCTTTTGTCTTTACTTTCGTTTAACGGTGACCGCATGCCTGAAGAAATCTCCCAGACACAGCAGAACGATAGCAAACCGCCCCTGCTCTGGCTGCAAACCATTTTATTCAGCGTGACATTCCTGATCGCTGCGATCGGCGTGCCCTGGTATGGCCTGACTCACGGCTTCACGGCAGCGGGCTGGATCGGCTTTGTATTGGTATTGGGCGCGAACGGCATGTCTATTACCGCTGGCTATCACCGTCTGTGGGCGCACAACGCTTACAAAGCCCACTGGAGCCTGAAGCTGTTCTTCGCGCTATTTGGCGCTGCCGCCACACAAAACAGCATTCTTATCTGGGCGAGCGGCCACCGCCGCCACCATCGCCATGTTGACGATGTAGAGCACGACCCCTACTCGGCCAAGCGCGGCCTGTGGTTCTCGCATATCGGCTGGATGCTGCGCGACTACCCCGCCAGCGCAGAAGATTTCTCCAATGCCCGCGATTTGCAGCGCGACAAAATTGTCATGTGGCAGCACCGTAACTATCTGGCGCTGGTGATCATTATGAACTTCCTGCCAGCACTGGCGTTGGGCGTTATCACAGGCAATATGCTCGAGCACATCCTGCTGGCCGGCGTACTGCGCCTGGTGGTTAGCCATCACACTACCTTCTTCATCAACTCCCTGGCCCACTACTGGGGCCGACGCCCCTACACCGATGAAAACACCGCCCGCGACAATGACCTGCTGGCGCTCTTTACCTACGGCGAGGGCTACCACAACTACCACCACATTTTTCAAAACGATTACCGCAATGGCATTCGCTGGTGGCAGTACGACCCCACAAAGTGGCTGATCAAGTCGGCGTCGTGGGTGGGCCTGACCTGGGACCTGAGAAAAGTACCCGACTTTAAAATTCAGCGCGCCGTGCTGACTATGCAGTTCAAGCGCACCGAGCAGGCCCTGCTTAATCGCACTGCCGATGCCCCCCACCTGCGCGAATTTCTCGAGCAGGAATATCAGCAATTCCGCAAGACACTGGCCGATTGGAATGCCGTTAGCCAGCAGTGGATGGATGCCAAGCGCGCCTCACTTGCCGCGCAAAAATCAGCGCTGCAGCAAAACCTTACTGAGCACAAGGAACAGCTTCAGCACAATCTGGCGGAGGCCTGGGAGCACGCAACATTGCGCAGCCGATTTAAAGAGTTGGAATACACGTTAAAGATGCAGCGCAAGCGCCTGCAAATGCTCAACACACAGATGGCATAATCACCTCACTACTGTTGATGTAAAAAAAGCGCCTTAGGGCGCTTTTTTTATTCCTGCCCGGAGCCAGATGAGCGCGGCAAGTTAAACGGCTGCGACCAAAGCTGCGCCTGCCCGACGTCAGCATCGCGATGCCGCGCTTGGTATACCAGGCGCAGACTCGGCAGCTGCCTCTGGTGCCAGAGCGGCCGTGCCACTCCGTCATTCCCCAACACGGTCCAGCGCTCAGCCGACAAATCAATGCGAAGCAGAGCCTCTTCTCCCGCCGCAATTGCCTGTCGCGACGACACTTCCAAGGCGTAGCAAAGTGAGGGGGCAAACGCTAATGACTGCGGCTGGGGGTCGCTATACACAATATCAAAAGCACAGTGCTGAGCGTCACTGGAGATATACGCGGTGTCGTCTGCGTAGTTGCGAATACGTACCTCTAGCAACGGCGTATCGCCATTAACCACCGTAACGGCCATGCCCAAGTCGGCCCAGCGATACCCGCGAATTAGTGCTCGGCCGCGGTCGTCGACAGCTAGTTCAATATCAAGACTGCGAGGCACACCCTCCTCGCCGCCTTGCATTAGCTCCATCTCCAGAGCGCGGCCTTGCTGACGATAAAGCTGCCCCAGGCCATAGGCTATACCGAGTCTTTCACCCTGCGGCGACCACGTCAGACGTCCCTTGATGAACAGGCCTGACGACGGCGGCGCGCTATTTACCGATGTTACCGCCGCCACGCCGCCCACCGATTCCAAGGCCGTGTAAACACTGTCGCCGCGCTTCAGGCTAGACAAGGGCGCAGGCCCGCGATACAGATGACTGGGTACATTATTCGCGGCGTAATTCAAGCGCAGATAATCGCCGCGCATCGGGTCGCGCGGGTCGACCGGCATGCTGCGAAGAAAGACGCCCTTGCCGTTTTGCAAAAGGTTTTCCCAGCCATAGGTCTGCCACGCCAACAGCGCGAATTGCGCGAGAATCGCAATGCCTAACCAACTAGCGCGCATGGCTCACCCCCAACTTCTGACGCTCTTGCTGGCGGGAGAATCGTAGCCCAGCCAAAATAAGCAGGGTGCCGAGCAGTAAAAAGAGCGAAGCCCTGGCGAGCAAGCTGTAAAACAAGTCGTTGAAACGCAGCAGCAGTAATAGCGTTAACAGCGCGCCACCTGCCGACAGGCTGCCTTTCATCAGGTATTCGCTGCCGCGATAGATAAACAATAGGGCATATGCCAGCAAGGCGATATTGGCCGAGAACTGCACCGCCACCGGCATTGGGTAAACACTATAGCTCGCGCACAGCACCAGCAGCGGCAACGCCAGGCACGCCAACTCAAGCCATTGTGGCCCGCTGCGCGGGCGCAGCGACGAACGGCCAAAGCAAAGCCCCGCAAAGACCACAATCACCAGTAGCATGCTGGCGCTGATCAACTGCGCCGGGGCGAGCCCCAACAGCGCATCGCCGCTGCGATGGCCGACCGAAAAGGCCCAGCTGACATCTTGAATGCTCAGCAGTAACAGGCAAGCCCACCACAACAACAGGCCTGTCTGATGCAGCGCGGGAACGCTCTCTCGCCATTGAAGTACCGGCGCCAAACGCTCTGCCCATAAGTAGATCGCGGCAATGAATACCGCGTGTAACAGGACGATATCGCTGTCGAAAATCCAACTATTGAACAACAGGCTAACGGGTAGCAAAACCAACACCGCACGCAACAGCAATGTAGAGCGCTGCCGCCAAGCCAGCGGCAACAGCCCCAGCAACAGGGCTGCCGTGCCCGGCAGGTGTGGCCGCTCAAAGGCAAACACTTGCATCGCCGTCCAGCCACAAATCAATAGGCAGGCAAGTATTCCGTGCGCCGTAGAGGACAATACCCAAGCCATTGCCACCGCGGCAGCAGACCACAGCATAAAGCCCTCAGGGTAGTTTACGTCGACGTGGTAAATCTGAGCGATCAGCCACAATGCGCCGCCAAACAGCATGGTGCCCAACAAGTGAAACACCTCTGCCAGACGAGGGTCTTGGCGCCACCACCATGCCAGCAGATGACTGATGGCAAAGCCGCCGGCAACCGCAGACAGTTTGGTATAGCGGTGCATGGCCTCCCAGTTATAGGCGAACAGCAAAATCACGCCCAAGCCAAACACTACCGCGCCAATTGCTGCAAAGATCAGCTTACCCCACGCCCGCGGCGCCTGCTGAGGCGCTAGCGGATAGCGAGCGTATAGCTGCGCTGCCTGTTGGTCGTCGATGAGGCCATCGCGCAACCACTGCGCAATTTCAGCACGCAACCAAGGTTTGTGACTGTCCATCCGTTGAAATTCGCTCCCTGCTCACTCGCCGCCGCGTGTTAGCGCGTGGCAATCTCTAACTCTTCCAATACCCGCTCGGCAAAGCCATAACCCGCCTCGGCATACAAATTGAAGCTAATGCAACCCATCGCTTGCAGCTCCCGCTGCTGATCCGGGAAGCGAGAAATCGCCGCAATTTTCCCGTTATAGCCAAGGCTTTGCAGCATTTTCACAACCTGAACGTTTTCACTGTGGTTGCTCAAACACACTAAAATCACCTGGCGGCGCGCCAATGCTGATCGCTCCAGAAAGTCGCGATCGCTGGCATCTCCCGCGACACAGCGCAGGCCCTCACCACGCATTTGCTGGGCTTTGTCGGCACTTTCTTCCACACCCACGATCCGCCCCGGATAGTGGCGTCCCAGATAATCGTAGGCGCCGCTGCCGATGCGTCCCATGCCCAGAATCAATATATCGGCGTCGCCCAAGTCAGCCGGACGCTCAGACGGCAACAAGCAGCGGCGCTCATAGCGCTGCAACAATTCGCCAAAGCGGCTGTATAGGTCACCGGCGCGACGGTTTAAGGACGAGGCGACAAAGAGAGACAGCGCCATCGCCATTGCCAAAATCGTCAACCACTGCGGCTCTAGCATATTCTCCTGTACCGCCAATGCAGCAACAATCAGGCCAAACTCGCTATAGCTACTCAGCGACAAGCCGGCCAACAAGCCCGTGCGGGCTCTAAGCCGAAACAACAGTAGCAAGCCGAAATAGAGAAAGGGGCGGATCAACACCAGCGCCGCCAGCAGCATGGCGATCAGTGCCATGTCCCAAGACGGTAGCCCGTAATAACCAATGCTGAGGAAAAACGCCGTGAGGAAAATGTCTTTAAGACTTACCAGGCTCTTATACAGCTCAACACTCTTGTCGCTATTCGCCAGCAGTATGCCAAACAGCAGCGCGCCCAAACCGGCCTTTAAATGCAGCGTCTCAAACAACCACGCCCCTGCCAGTGCCATCGACAAACCGTAGAGCACCAGCAGCTCACCGTGCCCCGCCCAGTTCAACAAACTCAGCAGAGGCCGGCGCAACAGCGGCAATGCCAGCAGCGCAAGCGCCCAAATACTGGGCGGATGGTCGGCAGAAAATAACAGGAACGCCACGGCCATCAGATCCTGAACGATCAGGATGCCCACTGCGATCTGCGCATGCAGGGCCGCGCCCTCACCGCACTGTTCAAAAATCTTTACTGCAAAGACCGTGCTCGAAAACGACAGCGCGAAAGCAAGAATCCATGCCGTTTGACTCGGCAGTGCTGAATAATGGGGCAGCAAGTAATGCAGGCTGAGCAGCACCACAGTGGTTAACGGAACCACTAGCAGAGCGTGCAAACTGGCGCTCGCCCATATTTGCGGGGCCAATAGTTCGCGCAATTTCAGTTTCAGGCCAATGGTGAACAGCAGCAGCACCACCCCGATATCGGCCATCAGCTTTACGACATCCGGGTCTCCCAGCTCCAATGCCCCGGCGAGAAAGCCCGCAACCAGAAAGCCCAGCAACGGCGGCATATCCATCCGGCGAAAAACCAAACCAGCCAAAAATGCCAGCGCCAGTAGTAGGGGCTCAATCATTCCATCGTTCCATTGTTTACAACTCGGTGGTGCGACCCGTGCGCGGCAGCGATACGTCGCAAGACACTATCATACCGTGGTAAATCACTCCGCTCCTACCGTCCATTCTATGTCGGCTGACGTATACTCAATATGAAAGTGTGGCAATTTCGCCTCACGAGGACGACAGGAAGCGCAATATGTCCGACAAACACCGCCTGCACGATGCCAATTTTCCTTCAGCACGGGAAGAGCTTGATCACAGCGAGACAGACCATCCGCCAGCCTATAAGCTCGCGTTCACCGACCAGGATTTTCTACTCAGTGAAGAGCTGCGCGGCGTGCGCTTCCACCTCGAACTGCAAAAACCGGAAATGATTCTGCGCCAACACGGCATCGAATCCACCATTGCGGTATTTGGCAGTGCGCGCTTCCCTTCACCCGAAGACGCCAAGCAAAACCTTGCAGCCGCCGAAGCCAGTGGCGACCCCGCAGCCATTCGCGCCGCCAAGCGCAACCAACGCAACAGCCGCTATTACGAACAGGCGCAGCGCTTTGCCAAACTGGTTACCGAACATTCGCTGAATTGCCCGAGCGCGGAACAGCTGCATATCGTCACCGGTGGCGGCCCCGGCATTATGGAAGCCAGTAATCGCGGCGCCAGTGACGCTGGCGGTCGATCGCTAGGGCTGAATATCGTCCTTCCCCACGAACAGCATCCCAACGCCTACATCAGCCCCGAGTTTTGTTTCCGCTTCCACTACTTCGGCATACGCAAAATGCACTTTATGATGCGCGCCAAAGCCGTGGTGGTATTTCCCGGCGGCTTCGGCACCCTCGACGAGCTGTTCGAAGCGCTGACGTTAATACAAACCGGCAAGTCCAGAGATGTACCCATTATTCTGGTGGGACACGAGTTTTGGCAGCATGCGATTAACCTGGAGTTTCTCCGCGACGAGGGGGTGATCAGCCCCGACGACGTCAATATGATCAGCGTTGTCGACAACGCCGACCAAGCCTGGCAAACCATTATTGATTTTTACGACCTCAGCCCCGGAAAATGCCCGAGCTGCTAGCGCCTTGCAGGACAGCGACTATGGTATAGTCGCTGTCTGTAGTCTGAAAGTCGCTTGCTGCTCATGTCTGACAACCTCGTTTCCCTCAACAACGTCCGCTTTGCTCACCAACTCGAGCCCATTCTGGATGACTTCAACTGGTGCTGGCCCAAGGGAAAACACCTCGCCATTCTCGGCAGCAATGGCTGTGGCAAAACCACCCTCGCGCAGCTTATTACCGATACGCTGCGCCCCAACCGCGGCCAATGCAGCTACGGCGAGCATATAGGGCCAGGGGATATTGCACATATCTCCTTCGACCAACACCGCCAGCTGATGGAGCACGACCGCCGCTTTGACGATAGTGAAACCCGCGCAGATGCCTTTGATGTTGGCACCCGCGTGCGCGACGCCATTTTGCAGGGCGGGGTTGCCGACGAGAACTTTGATCAGCTGTGCCAACGCCTGCGCATCGAGCACATCCTCGACCGGGGAATACGTTTTATTTCCACCGGCGAGAGCAGAAAAACCTTACTTGCCCGCGCCTTGCTGGCAAAGCCCGCCGCGCTGATTATCGACAACCCGCTAGAAGGGCTGGACGCTCAGGCGCAGGCGGATATTCGCCAGTTACTTGACGAGCTGGTCGCCTCACCGACCCCGGTACTGCTGCTCACCAAAAGCGCCACAGACATTCCCGACGGCATCGACGAGGTGCAGATCATGTCTCAGGGCAGCATTACCGGCCACTGCTCACCCGCTGAGGCGAGACGCAGGTTTGCACCGCGCCAACATTTCAGCCGCGCGCTGCCACTGGCAGAGATTGCGCCCTGGCCAGAAGATGAAGCGCTTTTCGAGCTGCAACATGTCGATGTGAATTTTCGCGGTACGCCGGTGCTAAGCGACATCAACTGGCGCTTTATGCCACACCACCATTGCTGGATAAGCGGCCCCAACGGCGCAGGAAAATCGACCCTGCTCGGGCTGCTCTGCGGTGAAAACGACAAGGCCTATGGCCAGAACATTCGCCTGTTTGGCAAGACCCGCGGCAGCGGCGAGAGCCTGTGGGATATTAAGGCGCAATTTGGCCTGCTCAATACCAGCATGCAATTGAACTCCCTCAAACGGGTAAAGGCCAGCGATGTTATCGCTTCCGGCTTCTTCGACTCTGTCGGTCTCTACGACCAACCCAGTCCCTCGCAGCAGCAGTGCTTGCGCGAGTGGCTCACCGCACTAGAACTCAGCGACTTTGCCGAGCAGCGCTTTGAACGGCTTTCCTTTGGCCAGCAACGCATGATTCTTTTGGCCCGGGCAATGGTTAAATCGCCCCGCATCTTGATTTTGGACGAACCCTGCATCGGCTTAGACGAAGAACAAAAAGCCCGCCTGCTTGGCGCCGTCGATTACATCGCCGAGCACAGCCAGACTCGCATCTTGTTTGTCAGCCACCGGGAAGAGGAGATTCCGGCCTGCATCAATCAACACTTGATGTTGCAAGCCGCCGAGGTGGGTGGCTACACCGCGGTTATTCGCGAGCGCTGAATATCAATCAAAGATACCCTTAAACCAATTCCACATCTTCTCGCCGTCGGGTGCGCAGCCGCCACTTTGCCGTGGCTCACTGCCTTTGATGAACGGCACATAGCGGGCGTTCTCGCACCACGATTGCGTGCGCAGGCCCGACTCGGCATCCACCCATAGGTACTCCATATTGCTACGCTGAGCGAAGGGCATTTGCTCCGTGCTGGCCTCGGCCATAAATTGCCGCCACACACGCAGGGCGCCACTGGCGCCGGTCAGCCCGGTTGACGCATTGTTATCCAGCCCCATCCACACAACCGCGAGATAGTCACCGGCAAATCCGGCAAACCAGCTGTCGCGCGTGTCGTTACTCGTGCCGGTTTTGCCGGCCACGCGGTAGTCTTTGGGAAGAACCCGGTAAACCGACTTACCGGTTCCCTCTCGCACCGTTTCCAGCATGGCGTATTGCAGCAAGTGCACCGGCGCGGCGTCGATCACCTGTTTGGGCTGCTGAGGGTAGCGCGCCAGCGGTTTGCCCTTGGCATCGGACACGGCGTAGATCGTGCGTAACGGCGTATAGCGTCCATCGGCGGCAATGGTTTGATACATCGCGGCCACCTCAATCGGAGCCAACTCAGCCGCGCCCAGCAGCATGGACGGGACCTCCAGCAGTGGCCGGTGTACACCCAGGCGCTGAAACATATCCATAACATCGCTCAAGCCAAGGTCCAGGCCCAAGTTTGCTGTTGCCAGATTGTAAGAGTGCGACAAGGCCTTGTGTAAGGGCACCATACCGTGCGCTTTGCGACCGTAATTCGACGGTCGCCACAGCGTGCCATCGGCATTGGGAACACTCAGTGGCTCGTCGCGCAATTTGGTTAACAAGGTGTATTTATCAGGTTGGTTTAACGCGGTTAAGTAGACCGCCGGCTTCGCTAGCGAGCCTATCGGTCGCAGTGCATCAAGGGCGCGATTAAACCCGGCATAGCGAGGTTGTCGGCCGCCGATCACTGCCACCACATCACCACTATCAACGGCGGTCACCACCATCGCGACTTGCAGATCTTTCTTGCGTTCAGCCAATTGCGAGAGCGCCTTGGCGGTTGCCGCTTCAGCGCGGCGCTGCAACAGCGGATCGAAGGGCGTAAAGATCCGAAGGCCATTTTTCTGTAAATCCTGACGCGCATAGTCACGGCTCAGCTGACGCCGAACCAAGTCGACATAGGCGGGATACACACCGGCCAGCGCTGAACTTTTGGAGAGACTCAGCGGTTCCTTTTTCCACGCTTCAAGTTGCTCGGCGTTCAGCCAACCCTCTTCGGCCAGCTCGGCCAATACGGTGTTGCGGCGCGACGTGGCGCGCTGCGGATGACGCCAGGGGTCGTAATAGGAAGGGCCTTTCACCAACCCTACCAACATCGAGACCTGGGCGAGATCCAGCTCTTGCAGGGGGCGGTTAAAATAATGCCTGGCCGCGAGGCCGAAACCATGAATCGCGCGATTGCCCTCTTGCCCGAGATAGACCTCATTGATGTAGGCTTCAAGGATGCGGTCCTTGCTGTAGTGCAGCTCGGTGAGCAATGACATCGCCGCTTCTTTGAATTTTCGCCACAGGCTTCGCTCATTGGTGAGCAGGGTGTTTTTCACCAGCTGCTGCGTCAGGGTGCTGCCGCCCTGCACCGTGCGCCCGGCTTTAATATTCACAATCAGGGCGCGGGCAATACTGCGCGGCGACAAGCCAAAGTGGGAATAGAAATGCCGGTCTTCCACCTGTAACAGGGTTTCCACCAACATCTCCGGCACCTCGTCCAGAGACAGCATCAGGCGGTCTTCGTGACGCCCGGGATAGACGCCACCGATAACCGTTGGGTCCAGCTGTTCTTCAGCAATACGCTCGCCCAGCGCGTTGCGCACGACGCGCACCGTGGTCGCCGCCATTTCCACGGTGATTTTTTTCGCTTTGCGATGACCATCGGCAAAATCGAACGGCCGCAGGTAAATTGTAAACATGTCGCCTTGACGCAAATAGCTGCCGGGCTCATTCACCAGGCGCAGCTGGCGGTAGCCTAAATTTCGCAGCTCTTCTTCCAGCTCGTAACTGGTAAGCACCGCGCCGGATGCCAACACCAAGGGCCGGGCATATACCTTTGCCGGCTGGTCATAGCGCTGAGGGTCGAAGGCGCCGCGCACCTTGGCGTCGCAATAGGCAAAGAAGACAAGCAGCGGAACCAGTCCGGCGATTGCCAGTTTGACAAACAGCCCTCGCCAGCTGGTGGGGCGAGGTAGCCGAAAGCGGCGCCGATGGTTATTTTTCTTGGGCATGAAAACTCTCGTTGAATTGCAAATCCCACGTGGGCGCGGATAATAGCGCGCACTTTACTGCAAGTTATTGGCAAATAAGATGAAAAAATATCACGTTTACGGCATCGGCGCGGCATTGGTCGACACGGAAATTCAAGTCCAAGACAGTGAACTCACTGAAATGGGCGTTGAAAAAGGCTTGATGACACTGGTCGATGAGGCCCGCCAACAGGAATTGTTGGACAAGCTTGAAGGCCACCTGGTTCACTCTCGCCAGGCCAGCGGTGGTTCGGGCTGCAACTCGGTTGTTGCCGCTGCCTACTTTGGCGCCAAGGGCTACTATTCCTGCAAGGTCGCCGCCGACAGTCACGGCGACTTCTTCCTAAACGATATACGCGACGCCGGCGTTGATTCAGGTTTCGACGCCGAGCGCGATGGCGGTATTACCGGAAAATGCCTGGTATTGATCAGCCCGGATGCCGAGCGCAGCATGAATACCCACTTGGGCATTAGCGCTGAGCTCTCGGTCAAAGAGCTCGACGAAGCCGCCCTTGCCGACTCTGCCTACTACTACATGGAAGGCTACCTGGTTACCTCTGACTCAGGGCGCGCGGCGGCAATTCGCGGCCGTCAGGTTGCAGAACAAAACGGCGTTAAAACCGCGCTGAGTTTCTCTGACCCGGGCATGGTGGAGTTTTTCCGCGACGGCCTCAGCGACATGCTCGGCGACGGCGTCGACCTACTTTTCTGCAACGAAGCCGAGGCCTTGCAGTGGGCCGGTAGCGAATCACTGGATGACGCGGTCAGCGCAATCAAGCAGGTTGCCAAACAATTTGCCATCACCCTGGGTGCCAAGGGTGCATTGGTTTTTGATGGCGAGCAGCTGCACTCCATCGCGCCCTGCAAGGTCAACGCGGTAGATACCAACGGCGCCGGCGATATGTTCGCAGGTGCCTTCCTCTACGCTATCAGCCACGGCCACAGCGCTGAAGCGGCCGGTAAACTTGCCAGCCGCGCCGCAGCGGAGGTGGTGTCTGACTACGGTCCTCGCCTGCCTGGCCCCAAGCACGTTGAGCTGCGCCAAGAAGTACTTGGCCAGTAACAAAAAAGGCGCCTCGCGGCGCCTTTTTTTATTGTTTCCCGGCAATCATTTGCCAAGCAGAAAACTCTGCAGCTGCGGGTCGGCAAGCATGCTTTCCAGCACATCAACCACCAAGCTATTCACCAGTTCTTCATTGTGGGGCTCGCTGGGAGCATTGAAAAACTTCTCCTTGCGTTTTACCCGGTAACGCCCCTCGTAACGGCTGTCACTGCGCGTTGCCTCGGCCTTTACCACCGCCAACATATCCATGTCGTGCCCAACCCCTTCCTGCTCTGGGTGGTTGTAAACCAGCGACTCAAACACAATATGCAGATCGACGGTGTCGGCACTCAGGCTATCGACTTCAAAACCCAGCGCCTTCATTCGCGCCTTTAACACCGGCTGCACAGCCAGCGACAGGCTGTTTTCCAGGGTGATCAACGCCGTCTCCCGGTAGGCACCGCCGCGGCTGCCAAGAACCTTATTGCTGCGTCCATCGCTCACGCGTACATGTACTGGCTGGCCCTGGGCAAGCTGCTGCTCGGGCGCCTGCTCAAAGCTGGGCGCTACGGTAATTTTTTGCGGACTTTGCGCACACGCGGCCAATACCAAAACGGCGAGCACCGTCGATGCGTTTACTACTGCACGAGAAAGAACCATGACTTATCCTTGAGCTAACAGATCGCGTAAATCAATAATGGCGGCGTTGGCGCGAGAAATGTACGACGCCATTACCAAAGAGTGATTCGCCAACAGGCCGAAACCACTGCCATTCAACACCATTGGGCTGAACAACAATTGTTGAGTTCCCTCCAGCTCACGAATAATTTGTCGCAAGCTGACGGTCGCATTTTTATTTTCCAGCACATCGGCAAAGTCTTGTTCGGCCGCTTTCAAAAAATGAATCAGCGCCCATGCACTGCCCCGCGATTCAAAGAACACATTGTCGATCTGCAGCCACGGCGTTTTCACCCGCTGCTCAGAGGCCGACGGCGTAGACTGGCGCGCGCTGGGATCATTTGCCAGGTCGGTGTTAACCCGCGGACGCCCGACACTGGCGCTGAGTCGCTGTGAGAGGCTGCCCAAGCGCGACTCAACCACGGCAAGCCAGTAACGCAGGTTATCGGCGCGCGCATAGAATTGTGCCTGGGGCTGATCGACATCACTGAGGCGGCTGCGGTAGGCCTTAAGGTAGCGAATGCCCTGGCGGTACTCCGATTCGGAAGCCGGTACCGCCCAACTGTTCGAGGAAAAATTAAAACGCGGCTCCGCCTTCGCAAGATCGGGGTCTTCCTGAGACTGGGACTGCGAACGGCTGTAACTTTCTCGCATGGCTCGACTCAGATCGCGCACCTGCATCAACACGCCGTATTCCCATGCGGGCATATTGTCCATCAGCACGCCCGGGGGAGTAATGTCGTTGCTGAGGAAACCGCCGGGCTTGTCGAGCAATATTTCAGCAACGTCAATCAACGCAGAGGTGGTCGCGGTGCCAACCACCGCGCGACTGCCATTGTCGCGGTCGTATTGCAGGGGCGGATGATCCGGCGTCAGGCTCCAATACATACCGAAACCGGTTACCAAAAGAACATAAACGAGGCCGACAATACCGGCCAAACGCGCGACATTGCGATTGCCAAGCCAATCCTGCAGCGCCTCCTTGGCAGCAAAATAACCGTCGCTTAAACGCTGTTTTAACATTAGTGCGCTCCTCCATGATGATGGTGACGCCCCGATGCAGGCTCGTTCAGTACGCTGCGCACCGGCGCTTCCACCTGCACGACATCGCCATCAATCAGTAAACTGAAATGCACCCGCTCGCCATGGCGCAGCGGCTGCTTCAAATTAATCAACATTAAATGGTAACCACCGGGCACAAAGTCCAGTGTTTGCCCCGGCGCAATCGCCACACTGTCTTCTTTGCGCATCGCCATCATACCGTTGCGCTGCGAGTTGCTGTGAATTTCCACGCGGCCGGCAACGTCACTGGTTCCGGCCCGCAGCGTCACCGTTTGCGACGACGGATTGGTAACCGAAAAAAACGCCGCGGTGTTTTTTTGCCCCGGTGGCAAGCCGCGCACCACCGGATCGCGCAGCTCAACAGCCGCTGCACTAAAGGGCAAAATTGCGGTGAGTAAAAGCAGCCATTTGCGGGTCATAACGTTCTCCAGGTTTCGCGGTGCAAGACAGCACCCTCGATCTGACTTACCATGGGCGCCGTCGGAGGCTTACGCCGAGAGGCAACGCCGCGTATTGCGCCCTATGATAACGCCACTTTGCAGCGATAGTATTTATGAACCGGTTTTTATTACTGTTTTGTATAGTCAGTGCCAGCTTCTTTAGCTACGCCAGCGATCCCTTCAGCCCCTCCAGCAATACCGACCTCAGTGCGAACGGCTTTGCTCAAGGCGCGCAGTTTTTACCGGTAGAGCAAGCCTACAAAGCCAGTGTTAGCGGTGACGGCGGGCTTCGCATCGATTGGCAAATCGCCGAGGGCTACTATCTTTACCGCGAGCGTTTTTCCGTAAGCCTCAGTCGCCAGGGCCAGCCCGTCGATGCCACGGTAGAGTTTTCACCAGGCAAGGTCAAAGACGATCCGTATTTTGGTAAAACCGAAGTCTACTATCACGGCACAACACTGCAGCTGGACGTCGCCGACACCGCCAACCTCCAACTCACGGTGGTCTCTCAGGGCTGCGCTGACGCAGGCCTGTGCTACCCGCCTCGCAGTCAAACCTTCAGCAGCGATGCCCAGGGCGTGTTCACTGAAGTTGATACAGCGGCGTCTACGCCCGCCGCCCTCACTGCACCTGCCGAGAACCGCGGCCTGCTGATCACCCTGATCCTTGCCGCTATTGGCGGCGCGATCCTCAACCTGATGCCCTGTGTATTCCCAGTACTCGGATTAAAGGTGCTCAGTTTCAGTAATGCTCACCAGGGCAGCCCGGCCAGTCACGGCCTCATCTACAGCGCCGGTGTGGTGCTGAGTTTTGTACTGGTCGCCGCACTATTAATCACGCTTCAAAACGCCGGGCAAGCAATTGGCTGGGGCTTTCAACTGCAGTCCCCGCTATTTGTTTCGCTGCTCGCCAGCCTCTTTTTTGTGCTGTCACTCAACCTGCTCGGACTCTTTGAATTGGGCGGCAAATGGATGAATGTCGGCGCCGACATCAGCCGCGAACCCGGCTATCGCGGCAGCTTCTTCACCGGCGTGCTCGCCACACTGGTTGCCAGCCCCTGTACCGCGCCCTTTATGGGCAGCGCTATCGGCTACGCCGCCAGCCAACCACCCGGCGTCGCGCTGCTGGTGTTCGCGAGCCTGGGGGCCGGTATGGCAGCGCCAGTATTGCTATTAACCCTCTTTCCGCAATGGCTAAAGCTGCTACCCAAGCCCGGCGACTGGATGTTACATCTGCGCCAGTTTATGGCCTTTCCCTTGCTGGCCACAGCCATTTGGCTGGCGTGGGTGGTAGGCCGTCAGAACGGCGCCGATGCCATGGCAGCCACGCTGATTACCTGGCTACTGCTGGGCTTTGGTATCTGGCTGTGGCCCCTGGGTAAACGCGGGAAAGCGCTGGCAGCCATCACCGCGCTGGCCATCCCACTGCTGCTTCACAGCGGCCTGCAACGCCCAGCACCCGCAAGCAGCCAAACCGGTTTCGACCGCAGCCAAATCCAAAGCCTGCGTGAATCAGGCCGCAATGTTTTCCTCGATGTCACCGCCGACTGGTGTATCACTTGCGCGGCCAATGAGGCGTTGGTTCTCAATACCGATGACATCCGCGACGCATTCGAGCGCGCCAACGTGAGCTATGTGGTTGCCGACTGGACCCGCTACGACCCTGTGATTACCGAGCTGTTGGCCGATTTCCAACGCAATGGCATCCCGCTGTACATCTACTACCCCGCCGATCTCAGCCAGCCGCCGAAGGTCTTGCCACAGATTCTCAGCAAAGACACAGTAATGGCCATTTTGCATCCTTAAAGGCGTGTTTTCAGTGTTAGCACTGAAAACACTTACTTCGGGGAAAAACCTGCCATTGTCTGCAATCTTGCGGGAAACTTGCGGCCATCTTAAAAAATTCATCAAATTCGTTGGACTCGCATTTTCAATTGCGGCAAACTACGCGAAATTTCTCTAGCAAACCCCGGTGAAACATGGCATCGATACTCGTGCTGCACGGCCCTAACCTCAATTTACTTGGCACCAGAGAGCCCGAGGTCTACGGCCACCACAGCCTCGAGGACATCAATCAGCAGCTGCAAGACGCTGCTAGCGCCGCGGGCCATCACCTCCAATGCTTACAGAGCAATGCCGAAGTAGAGCTGATCGAGCGAATTCACCAGGCTCGGCCCGAAGGCATTAATTTTATTATTTTCAATCCGGCAGCCTTCACCCACAGCAGCGTGGCCCTGCGCGACGCACTGTTGGGTGTGGACATTCCGTTTATCGAAGTGCACCTGTCGAACGTTCACGCCCGTGAACCCTTTCGCCAGCACTCCTATTTTTCAGATATTGCCCGTGGGGTGATTTGCGGTCTCGGGCCACAGGGTTACCTGCTGGCACTGCAGGCCGCACTGTCACAACTGCAGGACTAGCCCTTCACAACACATTAAAAAAAGAGAGTGACTATGGACATCAGGAAAGTAAAAAAGCTGATTGAACTGCTCGAAGAATCCAACATCGACGAGCTGGAAATCAAGGAAGGCGAAGAATCGGTACGCATCAGCCGCAACAGTGGTAGCGTGCAGATGGCGGCGCCGCAGTACGTGAGCCAAGCGGTACCGGCAGCGGCGCCTGCCGCACCAGCCCCCGCTCCCGCAGCAGCGCCTGCACCGGCCGCCGAGGCCGAGCCAAAAATTAACGGCCACGTTATTAAGTCGCCCATGGTCGGCACTTTTTACCGCTCGCCGTCACCGGGCTCTCCCGCTTTTGTTGAAGTCGGTCAGCACGTTAAAGCCGGCGATGTCGTTTGCATTGTCGAAGCAATGAAAATGATGAACCAAATCGAAGCCGACAAATCCGGTGTGGTAGAAGCTATTTTGCTGGACGACGCGCAACCCGTGGAGTTTGACCAGCCTCTGATCACCATCGTGTAAGCACACCATTCACGCACACACGATCACTGCACAGAGGACAGCACATGCTTAAAAAAGTCGTTATCGCCAACCGTGGCGAAATCGCGCTGCGCATTTTGCGCGCCTGCAAGGAGCTGGGAATAAAAACCGTGGCCGTGCACTCCATCGCCGACCGCGACCTGATGCACGTTCGCCTCGCCGACGAGTCGGTTTGCATTGGACCAGCCCCCTCACCCGCCAGCTACTTGAATATTCCTGCCATTATCAGCGCAGCAGAAATCACCGACGCCGTCGCCATTCACCCCGGCTACGGCTTCCTTGCTGAAAATGCCGACTTTGCCGAACAGGTTGAGAACAGCGGCTTTACCTTTATCGGCCCGACTGCCGACGTCATTCGCATGATGGGCGACAAAGTGTCGGCCATTCAGGCCATGAAAAAAGCCGGCGTGCCCACGGTGCCGGGCTCCGACGGCCCCATTACGCAGGACAATGACCGCACCCTGAGCATCGCCCGCAAAATTGGCTACCCGGTAATTATCAAAGCGGCTGCCGGTGGTGGTGGACGCGGCATGCGAGTGGTGCACAGTGAAGCCGCTCTGCTTAACGCGGTATATGTTACTCAGTCGGAAGCCAAGGCGGCCTTTGGTGACGACACCGTATACATCGAGAAATTCCTGGAGAATCCGCGGCACGTGGAGATTCAGGTACTCGCCGATGGCCAGGGCAATGCCATTCACCTCGGGGATCGCGACTGCTCTTTGCAGCGCCGCCACCAAAAGGTGCTGGAAGAAGCTCCCGCCCCGGGTATTCCCGATGACGTGCGCAACGAAGTGGCAATGTCTTGTGTTGAAGCCTGCAAAACCCTCAACTATCGCGGCGCAGGCACCTTTGAGTTTCTCTACGAAGACGGCCAGTTCTTCTTCATTGAAATGAACACCCGTATTCAGGTTGAGCACCCGGTTAGCGAAATGGTCACCGGCGTCGATCTGATCAAAGAGCAACTCAAGATCGCCGGCGGTGAGCCCCTGAGCCTTCGTCAGGAAGACATCGTGGTTAGCGGCCACGCTTTCGAGTGCCGAATCAACGCCGAAGATCCAAAAACCTTTATGCCCTGCCCGGGTAACATCAAGCACTTCCACGCACCCGGCGGCCTTGGTGTGCGCGTCGACTCCCACCTCTACAGCGGCTATACCGTGCCTCCCCACTACGATTCGATGATCGCCAAGATCATCACCTGGGGCGATGACCGCGAGTCGGCGTTAAGCCGCATGCGCACCGCGCTGGACGAGCTGGTCGTAGACGGCATTCGCACCAACACCGAACTGCACCGCGATTTGGTGCGCGACAATGCCTTTGCCAAGGGCGGCGTCAGCATTCACTATCTCGAAAAGAAACTGAAAATCTGATTTACTCCGGTTTTCATTGACACCGATAAGGGGCCAACAGGCCCCTTTTTTATTTTTTGCTACCGAGACCTGACATGAGCTGGCTACAGATTCGCCTCGACGCCAACCCCGACTCCGCCTCTGCCCTCGAGGATGCCCTACTGGACTGCGGCGCCGCATCGGTGACCCTTGAAGACAATGCCGATCAACCGCTTTTTGAGCCCCCCATCGGTCACACCCCAATCTGGCAGCACACCCGCGTCACCGGCATGTTCCAGGCCGACACAGACATGGTCACGGTCCTCGCTCAATTGAACGCTCTGGTGGGCGAGCTACCCAAGCATCGCATCGAGATTCTTGAAGACCGAGACTGGATTCGCGAGTGGATGGACAGCTACCAACCACTGCAGTGCGGCAAGCAGCTTTGGATTTGCCCTAGTTGGCGCGAGCCCGTTGACCCAACAGCAGTAAATCTGCTGCTGGACCCCGGCCTGGCTTTCGGAACCGGCACCCACCCGACGACCTGGCTGTGCCTAAACTGGCTGGACAGCCAGCCGCTGACCGGCAAGACCGTCATCGACTACGGCTGTGGCTCGGGTATTCTCGGGATTGCGGCCTTGCTACTGGGCGCAGAGAAACTGATTGCCGTCGACACCGATCCACAAGCGCTGCAGGCCACCAGCGAAAATGCCAAGCGCAATAATATCGACAGCGACAAGCTGGCTTGTTACCTCCCCGAGGAGGTTCCACCTGGCCTTCACGGCGACGTGTTGCTCGCCAACATTTTAGCCGGACCGCTGATGGAGTTGGCGCCGACCCTCGCCGCCTGCCTGGATCCTGGCGCGCCTATTTGCCTGTCGGGCATACTGGACAGCCAAGGCGATACGATTAAGCAGTGCTACCAGCGTTGGTTTGTCGGCCTGGCTAGCGAGCAGCGGGAAGAATGGCTCCGTATCAGTGGCCAGCGCAACAGCGAGTCGGCCAAGTAGCATCGACTGAAGACAGCCCCTATACTCTGCTCCACGAATTGCAGTGAGGACTGCCCAGCCCCGGCACAACCGACATGCCAGACGCCCATAACGCAAACGACAACTTGCTCGACAGCGTGTGTTGCCCAGCTTGCGACACCCGCTTTCGCTGTCAATTTTCCGACCTTGCCATCGCCGATGGCCTGCTTCGCTGCGGTGTCTGCCAACACGTGTTCAATGCCACCGAGCAGCTCACCCCCGCTCAGCGCGAGGCCTTTGACGCGCTAGTGGCGCCGACGGCCAACACGACACCCGCACAGGATTCACCGGAACCGGACTCAAACGATTCGGACGAAACCGGCGCCGCTGGTAGCGATAAAAAGCTCGGCCCCGAGCTGCTAGAAGGCTTGTCCACCAACGACCACGGCTTTGAATTTCATCAACCGCGAGCGCGACGTCGCTGGCCCTGGCTACTGGTAAATAGCCTGGCGCTGATAGCCCTACTGACTCAGTGGGCGTACTGGCAGAGGAGCGACATACTCAGCCACCCAAACCTGCCGCCAGAGATTAAAGCGTTTGCGTTATCCCAGTGCGCGCAGCTGTCGCTGACCTGCCTGCCGAATCAAACTCCACCGGGGCCACAACCAAGTAGCGACATTATTAGCCAAAAGCTCCTAGTTCGTCCCCATCCCGACGTTGCCGATGCCCTCAAGGTAGATGCCATTTTGCTCAACAAGGCGGATAGCGCGCGCGACTTCCCCCTGCTACAACTGCGTTTCAGTAATATTCACGGTATTGAGTTAGCCAGCCGCCTGTTCTATCCAAGCGAGTACCTGGCCGGTGAGCTAAACGCCCTGTCCCAGCTCGATAGCGGCCAGCCCGTGCATATCGCCTTGGAAATCGCCGCCCCGGCGGCCGATGCGGTCAACTACGAACTCCGCCTTTTCAGTCGACCTTAGCGGGGTCGTTACACTGGTTATTTTCTGAGCGCAAGACTACCGAAAGCAAAATCTAGCGAGTAGAATAGCTGCCCTGTTTTCCCACGGTCTCTCCTTTAACGGGGCATGGCGATGATCCGGATTGGTCCTCACAAGCTCCCCGCTCGCGCTGTTTTGGCGCCGATGGCGGGCATTACCGACCTCCCCTTCCGGCAACTGTGTCTGCAGTTTGGCGCCGGCTTGACCGTATCGGAAATGCTGATTAGCAATAGCGACTTGTGGCACACACGCAAAAGCCACCTGCGCCTCGCTAAGGACGACGATGCTCTGCGCTCGGTACAAATTGCCGGCGCCGAGCCGGCCATGATGGCCGACGCCGCACGTCGCTGTGCAGACGATGGCGCCCATATTATCGATATCAATATGGGTTGCCCGGCAAAGAAAGTTTGCAAACGCGCGGCGGGGTCCGCCCTGCTACGTGAACCCGAACTTGTCGAGGCGATTCTTCGCCAGGTCACCGCCGCCGTCTCGGTGCCGGTAACGTTGAAGATTCGCACTGGCTGGTCACCCGAGCAACGCAACGGCGTTGATATAGCCCGCCTGGCAGAAGACTGCGGCATTGCTGCACTGGCCGTACACGGCCGCACGCGCGCCTGCCGCTTCAATGGCAGTGCCGAGTACGACACGATAGCGGCGATCAAGCAGGCCGTATCAATGCCGGTACTGGCCAATGGCGATATCGACAGCCCTGAAAAGGCACTCGCGGTCCTGCAGCACACCGGCGCCGACGGTGTCATGCTGGGGCGCGCCGTTCAGGGTAAACCCTGGCTGTTCCGGGAGATCAATGCAGCATTGGAAGGGGGCGAATACACCCCCGTTCAAACTGCAGAAATGCGCGAGGTCATGCTCTCGCATATCAAAGCATTACATCACTTTTACGGTGAACATCAGGGCCTGCGCATCGCACGCAAACACTGCGCGTGGTATTTGCAGGACTTTAATAACGTGGATTTCAGGCGCCACTTCAACCGCTTGGAAGACGCGAGTGCACAACTAGATGCTGTACAGAGCTTTTTTGAACAGCACAGCGACAAATTACAGGATGCAGCAGCATGAACCTCAGCCCATTAAGCGCTGCCGAGAGCAGCCCAGTCAGCACCGCTCCGGCCGATGATATTTCGCAAGCCAAAACTCTGCGCGACAGTGTCGCTATCGCCCTGAACAATTACTTCTCAAACCTCGACGGCCAGGATGTCAGCGACGTCTACAACATGGTGTTGTCTGAGATTGAAGCGCCACTGCTCGAAGAGGTGATGAAGTACACCCGCAATAATCAAACCCGCGCTTCGCAAATGCTCGGTCTCAACCGCGGGACGCTGCGCAAAAAATTGAAACAATACGACCTGCTATAAACCCGCCATCGCACCCAGAGGAACACCGCCCGGATGACTACCGAGACGACTTCACGCCCCGTTAAACGCGCGCTAATCAGCGTATCCGACAAATCTGGCATCGTCGATTTTGGCCGCCAGCTTACCGAGATGGGGGTAGAACTCCTGTCCACCGGAGGCACCTACCGCCTACTGCAAGACAACGGCATTAGCGTGACGGAAGTTGCGGACTACACGGGCTTTCCTGAAATGATGGATGGCCGGGTGAAAACCCTCCATCCGAAAGTTCACGGCGGTATTCTCGGCCGCCGCGGCACCGATGATGCTGTCATGAGCGAGCACGGCATTGACGCTATCGATATGGTAGTTGTTAACCTCTACCCCTTTGAGGCCACCGTTGCCAAGCCAGATTGCAGCCTGGAAGATGCGATCGAGAATATCGATATCGGCGGCCCGACCATGGTTCGCGCAGCGGCCAAGAACCACCGCGACGTTGCCATTGTGGTAAACGCCGGCGACTACGACGCCATTATCGAGGAAATGCGTGCCAACGACGGTGCAACCCTGCACAGCACCCGTTTCGACCTCGCCATCAAAGCCTACGAGCACACGGCATCGTACGACGGCGCCATCGCCAATTACTTCGGCAGACTCGTTCCCGGCGGCAGCGACAAATTCCCTCGCACCTTTAACAGCCAATTCGTTAAAGCCCAGGAAATGCGCTACGGCGAAAACCCCCATCAAGACTCAGCGTTTTATGTTGAGCGCCACCCCAGCGAAGCCTGCATTGCCACCGCAACGCAGCTGCAGGGCAAGGAGCTGTCATACAACAATATTGCCGACACCGATGCCGCACTTGAGTGTGTGAAGAGCTTTACCAAGCCCGCCTGCGTGATTGTTAAACACGCCAATCCCTGTGGTGTCTCGGTGTCGCTCAACGGGATCGGCGAAGCCTATGACCTGGCCTTCGCCACCGACCCTGAATCGGCCTTTGGCGGTATTATCGCCTTCAACCGCGAGCTCGATGCCGCAACGGCGCAAGCCATTTGCGACCGCCAGTTTGTGGAAGTGATTATCGCCCCAAGCGTCAGCGAAGATGCGCGCGCCGTTGTAGCCGCCAAGAAAAACGTGCGCCTGCTGAGCTGCGGAGAGTGGGATAGCCCACAAGCTGCCTTTGACTATAAACGCGTCAACGGCGGCCTGCTGGTGCAAGACCGCGACCTCGGCATGATTACTGCCGGTGAGCTGAAAGTAGTGAGCAAGCGCCAGCCCAGTGAAGACGAGATCAACGATTTGATCTTCGCCTGGAAAGTCGCCAAATTCGTTAAGTCGAACGCGATTGTCTACGCCAAAAATCGCCAGACGATCGGTGTCGGCGCCGGGCAGATGAGCCGCGTGAACTCCGCGCGCATCGCCGCTATTAAGGCCGAGCACGCGGGCCTGCAAGTTGAGGGAGCCGTGATGGCATCCGACGCCTTCTTCCCCTTCCGCGATGGCATCGACAATGCGGCGAAAGTTGGCATTAGCTGCATCATTCAGCCAGGCGGTTCAATTCGTGACGAAGAAGTCATTGCCGCCGCCGACGAGCACAACATGGCAATGGTATTCACTGGCATGCGCCATTTCCGCCACTAACCGCCGAAACCTCGCCGGCAGCTATCTGCCGGCGACGCCAGCACCGAATCGATAGAAAAAAGATAATTTCTTCGGCCTTGAAACAAACATGAGTCAAGGCCGTTTAGCTAAATCACGCAGCCGTGATGGCCGTAGAAATAGGACGCAGTTGAAATGAACGTATTGATTATTGGCTCCGGTGGCCGTGAGCACGCTCTGGCTTGGAAGGCGGCCCAGTCTGCCAATGTTGAAACCGTTTATGTCGCACCAGGCAACGCCGGCACTGCGCTGGACATGGGCATAGAAAATGTCGAGATAGGCGTAGGCGATTTCGAGGCACTGGCAAACTTTGCCGAGAGCAACGATATCGCGCTGACCATCGTCGGCCCCGAAGCGCCACTGGTAGACGGCGTGGTGGATTTCTTCACCAAACGCGGCCTGCCCTGCTTTGGCCCCAGCCAGGGCGCGGCACAACTGGAAGGCTCCAAAGCCTTTACCAAAGACTTCCTTGCCCGGCACAACATCCCTACTGCGGCCTATGGCAACTTCACCGAACTTGAGCCAGCGCTTGCCTACCTTCGCGAACAGGGCGCACCGATTGTCGTCAAGGCCGACGGCCTGGCAGCGGGCAAAGGCGTTATTGTTGCAGAGACACTGGAACAAGCTGAAGACGCCGTGCGCGACATGCTGTCCGGCAATGCATTCGGCGACGCCGGCTGCCGCGTAGTGATTGAAGAGTTCTTAGTCGGCGAAGAAGCCAGCTTCATCGTGATGGTCGACGGTGAAGACGTTTTGCCGATGGCAACCAGCCAGGATCACAAGCGTGTTGGCGATGGCGACACCGGCCCCAACACCGGTGGCATGGGCGCTTACTCACCCGCGCCAGTGGTAACGCCAGACGTTCATCAGCGCATTATGGAACAGGTTATTATGCCAACCGTTCGCGGCATGGCAGAAGAAGGCAACCGCTACACGGGCTTTCTGTATGCCGGCTTGATGATCAGCCCCGAGGGTGAACCAAAAGTTATTGAATACAACTGCCGCTTTGGCGACCCGGAAACACAACCCATTATGCTGCGCTTGCAGTCTGACCTAGTCGCTCTGTGTCAGGCGGCGCTTGCTGGCACGCTGGCCAACGCTGAGGCGCAATGGGACCCACGCCCTGCGGTTGGTGTTGTACTCGCCGCCGGCGGCTACCCCGGCAGCTACAACAAGGGCGATGAAATTACCGGTATCCCCGCAGAAACCGCCAGCACCAAGGTCTTCCACGCCGGCACGCAATTAGACGGCGACAAGCTGACAACCAACGGCGGGCGAGTACTGTGCGCTACCGCCATGGGCAATAGCGTAAGCGAAGCCCAGGCACTGGCCTACGACGTCGCCAAACAAATCGATTGGCAAGGTGTTTTCTTCCGCAGTGATATCGCCTATCGCGCCATCGCTCGGGAATAGCGGTCACTTGATTATGTGCAGGATGCCCATCGCGATACGCCTTGATTTGAGGCTGCTGCTCAGCAGCCTGCTACTGTTTCTTGCCACAAGCCACATCGGCCACGCCGCCGTCATCCTGGATCCGGCGGTGGCGCGGGTCGACATCAGTCAATCCGGCGAAATATACGAGGATCGCAGCGGTCAGTTGTCCATCGACGACCTGCTTCAGCCAACCTTTCAGCGCAGCTTTCGGCCACTTGAAAATGGCGATTTAATGCTCGATGGCAGCACCCAAACCTACTGGCTGCTGTTTCGCTTTCGCAACACCCACAACGAAACCCTGCGCCGCATACTGGAATTGCGCCCGGCGCATTTGGGCGAGGTAACCGTCTACGCCCATCGCAGCGGCACGCCCGCCGAAGAGCGGGCCACGGTTTTCCCTCCGCAAGATATGCTGCGACCCCAGCGAATCTACCGCTTAAACCTGCCCGCCGGCAGCGCTACCAATATTTATGTGCGCATCGACAAGCACGCTGATATCCGAGTGTCTGCCAAACTCTTTAGCGATATCGCGTTTATTTCAGAAAGCAGCCAACGCGATATTGGAAATTTCTTTCTGCTTGGCGTACTCAGTACCGTCAGCATCTACTGTCTGGTTGCCTTCCTGATATACCGGGAACCGCTATTTGCCAATTTGTGCATATTTGGCGTCTTGGTGATGGGCTCACAGCTGATGGCCTGGGGCTACCTTGGCCAACCCCGAGGTATGCTGCCCCCCTGGGACAGCCCAATTATGATCATTTCAGCGATCGGCATCTTGCTGACCGAAGTGATCTTTGCGCTAGGCTTCCCCGTGTACCCCAAGCAGCGCCCAGGCCATTGGCCAAACATCTTGCGCGGAATCCTTTTCCTGCTCGTCGCAGCGCTGCCCTTTAGCATTATCACCGACGCCCATTACAGCGGCATTCTGTTGAGCATTTTGGTGCCACTCACCGCCGCATCTACGCTGTTTGCCGGCTTGAATGGCTACTTTGTCAGCTACAGCCGGCTGCTGTTGTTTTACTTGCTTGGTAAAAGCCTCACCCTGGTCATTTATCTGTTGGCCCAGCTCAGCTACTTGCTTGGCGTTCTCGATATCTACGACATGAATGCCTTACTCTCGCTGGCCGCTGTGATCGTTGCTCTCGCTCACGCCACACTGCTGATTACCCGCAGCCGCAAGCGCTGGCGTATGCAGCACGAGGATGCTCAGCGCATCGCCGTGGTCGATGAGGTAAACCGCGCGAAAAGCGAAGTGCTGGCGCGCATCACTCACGATATCCGCACCCCGATCAGCGCAATGCTGGGCGTGACAGAGCTGCTTCAAGAGACCCAACTGACCGCCAGCCAGGAAGACTATTTGCGCAGCCTGCAACGCTCCAGCCATGAGTTACTGCAGCTGCTCGAAGAAGCGGGGCAAGCCGCGCGATTTAGCGACAGCGATATCGACCTCAACAGCCAGCTCATCGCACTGCCTGAATTGGTCAGCGACGCCCTGTCCAGTTTCCGAAACATGGCTGCAGAACGCGACCTGGAGTTGATCAGCGATTTATCAAATACCCTGCCAATGCAGTTGCTTGGGGACCTGTCGCGACTTCGCCAATTGCTTATTCACAGCCTAAACAGCGCCTTCGAACACGCCGAAGGCGGCTTTATCCTGTTAAAAATTAGCCCGGCCTCCCCTCGCCCCGGCCACCTTCAGGTGGAAGTGTCCCACCGTGGCAGCAATTTCACCGGCGATGAACGGCAGGCGCTTCAACGCCCCAAGGTTGATAAAAAAGACAGCGCAATGAGCACGCGATTTGCCATTATCGCTCGTCTCGTCAGCCTCATGGGCGGGCAAATTAGCTTGCGTAGCAGCGCCAGTCGCGACGTACACACCCTGTGTATGACACTGCAACTGGGAGTGATCAGCAATAAGCTGCCAAGCCCCGAAGCAACAGACTTGCTGAACAATAAACGCCTTCTGGTGGTGGACAGCAACCGCACCTTTTGCGAGGTGGTCAATAAACAGTGCTCGCCCTGGGGGATGGGTGTCTTCTCCGCCACCAATGAGCAGGCCGCGCTGGCCATCATGCGCAACCAACGCCTGATCAATGCCCCCGTCGATTTTGTATTGATCGACCACCGACAAAGCGATAACGGCCTGCTGCTGGCACGCCGGGTAAAAGAAGAATTCGCCAACGCCGACCATCAACCCAGCGTGCTGCTACTTGCCCATGCGAATATTTCGTATCGCCGGGAAGAGCTGCAAGCGGCAGGGGTGCAACGGGTACTGAGTAAACCGCTGGGCAATATTGCCCTGCGCAGCGCACTACTGGGCGAATCGCGTGTTGCCGAGCGCGGTCACGACATAGATCAATACAGCAGCGACGCCTTGAATTATCATTCTCTGCGCTGCCTGATCGCCGAGGACAACCCCAGTAACGCGCTGGTGCTGTCGCGCATGCTCAAAAGCCTGGGAATCACTGTTCAACATGCGGAAAACGGCCAGCAAGCCCTGAACTTTTTTATTCGCGACCACTACGACTTAGTTATACTCGATGTGGAAATGCCGGTGATGGACGGCATTGAAGCGGCGCGCCAAATTCGGCAATTTGAACAGGAAGAGGAGCGCGAGCGCACACCGATTTTCGGGCTGACGGCAAACGCCCTGGACGAGCAGCGCGACAGCTACCTCAACGCCGGCATGGATCTTCACTTGGTGAAACCGATCCGCCTGTGGGAGCTGGCCGAGTCGATACAGCGCTGGACGGGCTACCAGCATCAGAAAGACTGAGTTTGCCGTACAATAAGGCGAGATTGGAGGATACGATGACCAGAAGCTTTTCCGCCTTGGATCGACTGCTGATTGGCGCAGACCGCAGCCTAAAAACCCTGGTTCGCGGCAGTGCCACACCGCAACGCGAAAACCCCGCCAGCGGCCGCCGCGACAGCCAGCATCAGGACGCCCGGCACACAGCGGGCCTCATGCGCATCAACCACACCGGCGAAGTGTGCGCCCAGGCCTTGTACCAGGGGCAGGCGCTGACGGCCAAGCGCCCCGATATTAAACAAGCCATGAGCCACGCCGCCGACGAGGAAATTGATCATCTGGTGTGGTGTGAGCAACGCCTAAAGGAGCTGGGTAGCCACACCAGCCTGCTCAACCCCCTGTTCTATGCCGGCTCCTTTGCCATCGGCGCGACAGCGGGGGCGATCAGCGACAAAATCAGCCTGGGGTTTGTTGCTGCCACCGAGGATCAGGTATGCGAGCACCTGCGCAGCCACCTGGACTCCCTGCCCAACGACGATGAAAAATCGCGAGCCATTTTGGAACAAATGCTGGAGGACGAAGCGGCCCACTCCACCGCAGCGATAGAAGCCGGCGGCGCCGTTTTTCCAAAGCCAGTCAAGAAGGCCATGACCCTTCTCTCAAAAGTCATGACCCGAACAACCTACTACGTGTAAAGGCGTGCCAGCCAGCGACTAGACAGCGCTGGCGATAGGTGGGTGGTGAATGATTTGTACAAGATTGCCATCGGGATCGAGGCAATAGAAGCTACGCGCACCATCGCGGTGGGTTCTTGGTGCGGCTTTAATGCTAACGCCATTCGCAACAAGGAACTCGTGCCAGGCATCGACATCGTCGGCTTCCCTAACGATAAAACCCAAGTGGTCTAAGCGCTGGCCCGCGGCCGGCCGCTCAGCACCGTGATAACGGTGAATAGCCAGGTTGTCGCAACCCGAGCAAAGGTAGTAATTATCCTCGTCGGGCTGCCACTCGACCGCCATACCCAGCAGGTCAGTATAAAACTGTACGGTCTCTTCCAGCTTTTCTACAAATAACGCCAAGTGGCGCATGCCCGCATGGGGATTGGGGCGCTGCATATATCCTACTCCGCTTCAATAATCTCGTGACTATGCTCGATCACCACGCCGGCCTTTTCCATCATAATGGACGCCGAACAGTATTTTTCAGCCGACAGCTCAACCGCGCGCTTCACGTGGCTCTCCTTCAAGGCAGTGCCGGTAACAACAAAGTGAAGGCGTATTGTTTCAAAGACGGCGGGGACCGCATCAACACGTTCAGCCACCAGCTCGCACCGGCAATCTTTCACCTGCTGGCGTGACTTCTTCAGCATACTCATCACATCGAATGAGGCGCAGCCACCCATGCCCAACAGCAACATTTCCATAGGCCGAACGCCCATATTACGGCCGCCGTGGTCTTCCGGACCATCCATAACCACGCTGTGGCCGCTTCCGGATTCACCTAAAAACATTGCACCGTCAACCCACTTTACCGTTGCTTTCATCATTACCCCGATAGAATTTGTCAATCCGCTAAGCTTATCACAGCACCTGCATCCAGGCTCGCCATTGACGGCAAAGCGCGGCATACTAATACACACGAATGAAACAGCGCTTTGCCCATAACCAAACTAAAAAAGAGAGTGGCCCGTGTTCCAGGCACCGAAACCCGACATCCCAAATCTCGACGACTTTCTCGCGCACTGCCATCGGCGCCGACACCCTAGCAAGAGCACGCTGATCTACGCTGGAGACGACAGCGACGCGCTCTACTATATTATCGACGGCTCGGTGACGGTGATTATCGAAGACGACGACGGCCGTGAAATGATTGTCGCCTACTTAAACAAGGGCGACTTCTTTGGTGAAATGGGCGTATTCGACGAAGACATCCCGCCGACTCGTAGCGCCTGGGTAAAAAGCCGAACCGACTGTGAGATTGCCGAGATTAGCTACAGCAAGTTTCGCGAACTCCAGGACCAATACCCGGATATCCTGCTGGCCCTCGGCAAGCAAATGGCAAAACGCTTACGCCTCACCACGCGCAAAGTTGGCGACCTGGCCTTTTTAGATGTTACTGGCCGCGTCGCGCGAACACTTCTCGACCTATGCAAACAGCCAGACGCTATGACCCACCCGGATGGTATGCAGATCAAAATTACCCGTCAGGAAATCGGCAGGATTGTTGGCTGCTCCCGCGAGATGGTTGGTCGCGTACTCAAAACCCTGGAAGAACAGGGCCTGGTCCACGTAAAAGGCAAAACGATGGTGGTGTACGGCACCCGCTGAGCAGCGGCTGCCAGCACCCCGACCCGTAGCACCCTATTTAGCAAACAGCTCTGCTAACTTTTCCCCGGGCTCTGCCGCGCGCATAAAGGCCTCGCCAACGAGAAAGGCATCGACGTTGTGCTGGCGCATTGCCGCAACGTCGTCAGCGCTGTGAATACCGCTCTCGGTAACCACAATACGGTTTTCGTCAATTTGTGCCAGCAGCGAGAAGGTATTGTCCAAGCTGGTCTCAAAATTGTGTAGGTTGCGGTTATTGATGCCGACCAAGCGATTGCCGAGCGGCAAAATACGCTGAAGCTCCTCAGCGTTGTGTACCTCGATCAACACATCCATTCCCAACTCGTGGGCCAGGGCATTGAGCTGCGCTAGCTGCGCATCGTCCAATGCGGCTGCTATTAACAAAATACAATCAGCTGCAATCGCCCGCGCTTCGTAAACCTGATAAGGGTCGACAATAAAATCCTTACGGATCACCGGCAGCGAACAAGCCTCACGCGCCTGCTGTAAATATGCCTCGCTACCTTGAAAAAAATCGGCATCGGTCAGCACCGACAAACAGGCAGCGCCGCCTTGTTCATAGCTTCGAGCAATCTCCGCGGGATGGAAGTCTTCGCGGATTACGCCTTTGGAGGGCGACGCTTTTTTGATCTCTGCGATAACCGCCGATTGACCCGCCGCTAACTTAGCCTCCATGGCGGCAACAAAACCTCGTGGCTGCGATGCACTGGCTATCTCCGCTTGCAGCTGGGCGATGGGGCGCCGCGCACTGCGCTCGGCCACTTCTTCAAATTTTCGATCAATGATACGGTTCAAAACCGTTGGTGTTGTCATTGCGTCATACCCTGTGTGAAGGCCGCTAGCTCTTGCATTTTTTCCAGCGCACGACCGCCGTGAATCACATCTTCAGCGAGGGCCACCCCCGCCTTCAAATCGCCGGTAACACCGGCGACATACAGCGCCGCCCCCGCATTTAGCGCGATCATATCCGCGGCTTTTTCTGCAGCGGCAGAATCCCGCTTGCCCAGCGCATTGCGGATCAATGCCAACGACGCTTCACTGTCGTCCACATCAAGACCAATCAAGCTCTGGCTTTCAATACCCGCATCTTCCGGCTGTAGACGGTATTCGCGAATCTCACCGTTTTTCAGCTCCGCCACCTGCGTTGATGTTGCCAAACTGATCTCATCCAAGCCGTCGCCTGAGTGCACCACCATTACGTGCTCAGCACCCAAGCGCCCCATCACCTCGGCTAGCGGGCGACACAAGTCGGCACTAAACACACCCAGCAGCAGGCGCTTAACCCCTGCCGGGTTGGTCAGTGGGCCAAGAATATTAAAAATCGTGCGCTGGGCCAGTTCCTTGCGCGGGCCAATGGCGTGTCGCATCGCACTGTGGTGGTTTACGGCAAACATAAAGCCGACACCCACCTCGCGTATGCAGCGCGCGACCTGTTCGGGTGTCAGATCAAGCACAATACCCGCTTTCTCCAGCAGGTCGGCACTGCCACTGTTTGACGACACAGAGCGGTTACCGTGCTTAGCCACATGCGCCCCGGCAGCAGCTACCACAAAACTACTGGCTGACGACACGTTGAACAAGTTGGCGCCGTCACCGCCGGTGCCAACAATATCGACCGCGTGCTCGACTCCCTCGATATCGACTGGCGTCGCCAGCTCTCGCATCACCCGCGCAGCACCTTCTATTTCGTCGAGGCTTTCGCTTTTCATTCGCAGGCCCATCAGGAAGGCGCCAATCTGCGCATCGCTGCACTGCCCGGTCATCACGGCGCGCATCACGTCGGCCATCTCTTCTGTGGTCAAATCAAGCTGTTTAACCACTCTCGCCAGTGCCGCCTTAATGTCCATTTTCTCACTCATGCCTTGCGCTCCAAAAAATTGTTCAAAAGTTCACGCCCCTGTGCACTCAGGATGGCCTCCGGGTGAAACTGCACCCCTTCAACATCCATGCTGCGGTGCCGCAAACCCATAATTTCATCGACATTCCCCTGCCCGTCCTCGGTCCACGCGGTCATCTCCAGACAACTGGGCAAGCTGTGCTTTTCGACCACCAGAGAGTGATATCGCGTCGCAACTAACGGCATGTTCAGGCCTGCGAAAACCCCTTCACTGCGGTGGTAAACCGCAGAGGTTTTGCCGTGCATGACTTGTCGCGCACGCACCACCTTGGCACCAAATACCTGGGCGATGCTCTGGTGCCCAAGGCAGACGCCCAACACCGGACACCTGCCGGAAAAGTGTTTGATCGCCGCCATCGAAATGCCCGCCTCATTCGGCGTACACGGCCCGGGAGAAATCACCAGGTGACTCGGCGACATTTCCGCCAGGCGTTCAATGCTCAACTCATCATTGCGATACACTGCCACCTCAGCTCCCAACTCGCTGAGATATTGCACCAAGTTGTAGGTGAAGGAATCGTAGTTGTCGATCATTAACACCACAACAGCAGCGCACCTCAAACAGTTCGTGATTGGCAATAGGCAGGGCCTACCGAGCAGGGCATTGTACGCAAGGCCGCTATCTAAAACACCTAGGCCGAATGCTTTGACCCACCAGCATTTTGTGATAGTGTACTAGTACATGAATACGACGCGCAAGACACAAGATGACCGTCATCGGCAGGAACTGCTGGAACACCTCTTTGCCGCAACATCCGAAAGTGAGTTAGATCAGCGCTTAAACGATCTGCTCACACCGTCGGAGTTCAGCGAGGTAAGCAAGCGGCTACAAATTTTCAAGCTGCTCGATGCCGGAATACCTCAGCGCCAAATCGCCGAGCAACTGGGTGTTGGCATTGCCACCGTCACCCGTGGCTCACGCGCCCGCAAACGACACTCCCGAGGCTAAGCACCGACATCCTATGAGCCAACTACCCCCTCGACTGCGCCTGCCCCGCAAGCCGCATTACATTACCATTAGCGCCGACTGCGATTTTTTTAAACTGTTTAAGAAAATCGAGAAGCGCTACGACAACTGCTTCTATCTGGAGTCGCTCGGCGAGGATAGCCATATGGCCCGTCACTCCATTATCGGCTTCGACCCCGAGCAGCTGCTCTACGCCAACGGCAACACGCTCACTATTGAGGAGCGCGACGGCAGCAAGGTCGATTACCCCAGCGACAATCCCTATTCCCTGCTCCGGGAAATCGTCCCGCAGGACATTATTTCTCGAAAATACGCCGGCGGCCTCACTGGCTACCTCGGCTACGACGCAATGAATTACTTCGAGCCCAGCCTCAGCATCCAGAGTAGTGAGCTGTTTGATGCCTTTCGATTTGGGCTCTTTAAAGATGGCTTGATCCTCGACAAGATGACCGGGGAACTCATTTATTTTTACTACCACGACAGCCGCCTCGATGAGGTTGAAGCCCTGCTCGCCGAAGACGATGTCGCAAACGGCCCCTTGAAAATATATTCCTGCGGCGAAACCATGAGCCGCGACGATCACCGCGCCGCCGTCATGAAGGTGAAGCAGGACATTATCGACGGCAAAATTTTCCAGACGGAAGTCGGTTTTAAAAAGCGCTTTCGCCTCGAAGGCGACACCATCAATATCTACGAGGAAATGCGTGAGATTAACCCCTCGCCGCAGATGTACTACGTAAAATTTGGCGAGCAAAAACTGATCGGTGCCAGTCCCGAGTTGTTGTTTAGATTGCGCCAAGGCGAGATGGAAACCTTCCCGCTGGCGGGCACCACCCGGCGCGGCGCCGACCCACAAGAAGATACCGCACTGGCCCGCGCACTGCTCAACGACCCCAAAGAAATCGCCGAGCACAATATGATTGTCGACCTGCATCGCAATGATATTGGTCGTGTGGCCCAGTTTGGCACGGTGAAGGTGCGCAGCCTGATGGACATTAAGCGCTTCAGCCATGTGCAGCATATTTCCAGCGAAATTGTCGGCATTATCGCCGAGGGCGAAGACATGTTCTCGGCCCTGCCCAGCAACTTCCCGGCGGGAACGCTAACCGGCGCCCCCAAAATTGAGGCCATGCGGATCATCAACGAACTGGAAGGCGACGGACGCGGCCCCTATGGCGGCGCGGTCGGGCACTTTTCATTCAACGGGGACTGCACCTTTGCCATCCCCATCCGAACGGTATTCGCCAATGGCGAAGAGGCCTATGTGCAAACCTGCGGCGGCAATGTGTACGACTCCAACCCCGACGATGAATACGAGGAAATTCGGCGCAAGTTCGCCGGCACCAAAAAGGTCCTGGATAAGTTTATGGTCGATGACCGCGAAGGAGGCGAATCGTGAAAGTCCTCATCATTGATAACTACGACTCCTTCACCTACAACCTCTACCAATATATTGGCGAGATATTGAGCAGCGAAAAGAGCCGCGGGCGGCTCGACGACTTTCGTATTGTCGTTAAACGCAACGACGAATTAAGTTTGGACGAGATCCGCCAGCTCAACGCCGACCGCATTATCGTTTCACCCGGCCCGGGCTCACCGGATGACGAACACTACTTTGGCGTGTGCTCACAGGTGATCGCCGAGCTCGGCAAGCACACTCCGCTACTCGGCGTCTGCTTAGGCATGCAGGGCATCGTTCACGTATTCGGCGGCAATGTGGTCAAGGCGCCACTGCCCATGCATGGCAAAATCAGCCCGATTACCCACAATGACCAAGGCATGTTTGCCAATGTCCCGGACCAGCTGGAAGTCATGCGCTACCACTCGCTGATCGCCGAGGCAGAGTCTCTACCCGATTGCCTGCAAGTCACTGCGCTAGTCGGCGACATCCCGCCCAATGCCTTTAGCGACCCCAGCCCGGTGCGGCGCGGCGGTGAGTTCGAAATTATGGGGGTTCAGCACCGCGAACACCCAATCCATGGCATTCAGTTTCACCCCGAGTCCTTTGCGACCGAGGGCGGTAAAGAGCTGATTCGCAATTTTCTGTTTGGCGACCACTAGCCCAAGCGAGCACGGCGGCTGCAGGGTGGTATTGGCCCTTCAGCCGCCCCGTCGATAGCCCCACCCTGTCACGCCTTCTGCAAAGTACCTACGCCGTTATCTGCGACACAAACGCGCCCTCCGTGTCATTAAACTGCCACAGTTTTGCTCTACCTTTCGCGGCCTAGTGAATCTTTGCCTAAGGCCTGCTGCCCCCAGGCAGACGGGCCAGTAAAAGGAGTAGACAGGTGACACAGCCACCCCTTATCAAGAGCCGCCGCGACGTGCTGCGCGCAATGTTTCTCGGTGCCGCCGCCGCTGGCCTCGCCGCATGTGGTGGCGGCTCGAGTCGCAGCACAAGCAACACCACGCCAGATAACGGCGACACACCCCAGCCACCACAACCGCCCGTTCCCCCGGCAACCGAGCTGCCGCTGTCACCCGGCCCGCTAGCCAATATCGGCGACTTATTCACCTCTGACGTTGACGACATATTGATTCCCGAAGGCTTCTCCATACGCCGCGTGGCCCGCGCCGGCTTCTCGCCATCACTCAACTTCACGCTCTGGCACAGCAACCCCGATGGCGGGGCGGTGTTCCAAAGCGACGACGGCGGCTGGGTTTACGTATCCAACAGTGAATCCACACCTGGCGGAGTGGGTGCTCTGCGTTTTGATGCCAACGGCAGCATTACCGACAACTACCGCATTCTTAAAGATACCCGCAACAACTGCGCAGGCGGCGCGACCCCCTGGCAAACCTGGCTGTCCTGCGAGGAAGTCCGGGATGGCCTGGTGTACGAATGCGATCCCTTTGGCGATGCAGACAGCGCCGTGGCTCGGCCAGCGCTGGGAATTTTCAACCATGAGGCAGTGGCCGTAGACCTGCCCACTCGCACCGTGTATCTCACCGAGGATGCCGGCGATGGTCGGCTCTACCGCTACACCGCCTTGGGAGATGCCCCATCGATGAATGGGCGGCAGGGGCTCAACCTGAATAACGGCCTGCTGGAAGTGCTGGAAATCGAGGGCTTCGAAAATGGCGGTTATCAGGACGCACTCAGCGAGGCGCGACAGCTGCACAAAGTGAAATGGGTGGAAGTCCAATCGCCCGAACGCCCCCAGGCTGACGTTCGCGCCGAAATTGCATCAACCGGCGCCGGTGCACCGGGAACCGTCTTCAAAGGCGGAGAGGGAATATGGATACAAAGCTTTACCGACGGCCGCACCGTCGCGGGCAGCAGCCACCCTCTGCGGGCGGTGGTGTTCTTTGCCTGTAAAGGCGACAACCGGGTATATGCCTTGGATATCGACAACGATCTTATCGAAGTGGTATTCGACAACGAACAGCTCACCGCCGTTGACGAAACCCCCTATGACGATGTCGACAACCTGGTTGTCAGCCCCGCCGGCGACGTTATCGTCGCCGAAGATGGCGATGCGATGCGCTTGATGGTAATAGTCCCCAATGCCAATGCGAAGATCTTGCTGCAAGTCCCCGGCGGTAAAAGCGAGCTGACTGGCCCGGCATTTACCGCCGACGGCAGCCGGCTGTACTTCAGCTCTCAGCGCGGCCCGGTAAATTTCGGCATACCGTGGTTTGGCACAACCTACGAGCTAACCATTCCGGAAAACTTCCGCTAGAGCCAAGCCCAAGTGGGCGTGTAAACTGGTGGCTTTGAGCACGCTATGCACGCCCTCTACTCCATTGGCTACGCAACAAAACCGCTAGAGGTATTTTTGCGCCAACTGCGGCAACACCGCATTGATGCCATTGCCGATGTTCGCTCTGTTCCCTACAGCCGCGCCTTCCACGACTACCACCGCGAACCACTGGCAAAGCGTTTGCGAGAGGCAGGCATTGCCTATGTCTATTTGGGCGAGGAGCTGGGGCCGCGCTCAAAAGACCCCGCGCACTACAACGAGCACGGTCAAGTGCAATTCAGCCGCCTGCAAACAGCGGCGCTTTTCCAGCGCGGTATCGAGCGAGTATTTAACGGCCTGAACAAGCCTATGCGCATCGCGCTGATGTGTGCAGAAAAAGACCCGGCAAGCTGCCATCGCAGCCTGTTAATTGGCCACCACCTTCTCCATCAACACACTGTAGACACCCTGCACATTGGCCACGACGGCGAACTGGAGAGCGAGGATGAGTTGGAAAACAGGCTGATAGAACTCAACGGCATTCAGGCTGATATGCTCACCCCAGCGTGTGAATGCCGATCATTGGCATGGCAGGCTCAGTGCCGACGCTACGCCTATATCAAGCCGCAAAATTAACGCAGCGATCCAAAATCATCCACCAGTAGATCGGCTCCGGCCTCGGCAATCGGGGCGCCGTGGTTATAGCCGTAGCTAACACAGGCAGCAGGCATGCCAGCGGCGTGGGCAGCGTCTATATCGTTAGAGGAATCGCCCACCATTACAGTGTTGCCCGCGGCAACGCCCAGCCGCTCACAGGCGTGCAGCAAAGGCGCGGGGTCGGGTTTTCGCTGGGCAAGTGTATCGCCCCCCACCACCACCGGCAGTAACGACTGCAGACCAAATTCTGCAAGAATTGGGTGCGTAAAACGCTCGGGCTTATTCGTGACGCACGCCAGCTTGATACCGGCTTGCTGCCAGTATTCCAGCGCCGCGATTACGCCCGGAAACAGCTGACTGCGGGAGCTGCTGTCCTCGGCGTAGGCCAGATAAAATGCATCTAACAAAACACCGTGCGGCACTGGCGGCCCCGAGCGCTGGGAAGTACTCTCCGCCCAATCGAGCGCGCGTTCGACCAGTTTGGCAGCGCCGTTGCCCACCCATGTTCGCACCCGCTCCTCCCCCGCGCCGGGATAGCCACAGTGAATCAAGGCGGCATCCATTGCGGCAGCGAGATCGGGCACCGAGTCCACCAAGGTGCCATCGAGGTCGAATAAAATAGCCTTCAGCGGCGCCTCGCCGAGCAACTGCTGGAGTTTCATACGCCGGCCAGCTCGCTGCGCATATTGTCGATCACTGCGGTGTAGTCGTCTGCATTAAAGATCGCCGAGCCCGCAACGAATGTATCGGCACCTGCGGCGGCAATCTCGGCAATATTCTTAGCGGAAATTCCACCGTCTACCTCAAGGCGAATATCGCGACCACTGGCGTCGATCAGCGCCCGCACTTCGCGAACTTTATCCAGGGTAGAGGGAATAAATTTCTGCCCGCCGAACCCTGGGTTCACCGACATCAGCAACACCATGTCGAGCTTGTCCATGACGTATTTCAATACGTCTGGGCCGACCGCTGGGTTCAATACCAAGCCGGCTTTACAGCCCGCATCGCGAATCATTTGCAGCGATCGGTCAACGTGGGTGGAGGCATCCGGATGGAAGGTGATAATACTGGCGCCCGCCTCGGCAAAATCACCGATCAAGCGATCCACGGGAGACACCATCAGGTGCACATCAATCGGCGCCTTAATACCGTGATTACGCAGGGCCTTGCAGACCATCGGGCCGATAGTCAGATTGGGGACGTAGTGGTTATCCATGACATCGAAATGCACGACGTCTGCGCCAGCTTCGAGTACCGTGTCGACCTCTTCGCCCAGGCGGGCAAAATCAGCAGAGAGAATTGAAGGAGCTATCCAGTAATCGGCCATAAAAATTCCATTAGCTATAGGGAAATAACGTGTCCTAGTTTACGCAGAGCGCAGGTAGGCATCCAGTTCAGCGAGCCGTTGCGGCGTTCCAATATCCCACCAGCGCCCGCTATGCAGCCTACCTCGCAGGCTGCCCTGTGACATAAGATTTTGCATAATCGGCTTTAGCGGCCGTCGACCCGCCGCGAGCCCGGCAAAACACGCAGGCTGCCAGACACTGATTCCCGCAAAGGTATAGCGCGGCGAGCCCGATTCACTCAGTTTGCCATCGGCACTCAGGGAAAAGTCGCCGTCGGGATGATGGGGCGGATTCTCGACCATTAGCAGCTCCGCACTCTGTGGCCGGCATGAAAAAAAATCCCCAAAGTCGACATCACAGAACACGTCACCATTGATCAGCAAGAAAGGCTCCGAGCCCAACAGCGGTAAAGCGTTAATGATACCCCCGGCGGTCTCCAGTGGCTCACTTTCCACTGAGTGGCTGATCTGCAAACCGTAGCGCTCGCCGCGCCCGAGGTAGTCGCATAGTTGCTCAGACAGCCAGGCACTATTCACCACAACATCGGCAAAGCCGGCGGCGGCCAGTTTCTCTAAGTGATAGTCGATCAGCGGTTTGTCGGCGGCGGTCAGCAAGGGCTTGGGGCAGTGGTCCGTCAACGGCCGCATCCGCTCCCCCAGCCCCGCGGCCAGGATCATTGCCTTCACAAGCTAACCTCGCGGAACCACGATTGCTGGCGCGCCAGAGGCAACAGGGTATCGCTAAACCACACCACAAATTCGCAGCAGTCCTCGTATTGCTCCGCCACGCTAAGGGTGTAAGCCATCACGAGGGGAAGATCATCCAGGTACGCCGACTTGCCGTCCCGTAATTTGAGGCGAGCAAAGATGCCCAACACCTTGATGTGGCGTTGCAGGCCCATCCAGTCGGCGTCCCACAAAAAGGCGTCTTCGTCAGGCACCGCGATCCCCGCCGCCACCAATTGTTGGCGGTACGCCAGCAACCAGGTTTTTACAGAAGCCGGCGGCCAGTGCACGTAGCAGTCGCGCAGCAAGGACATGACGTCATAGGTGAGTGGACCGCGCACCGCATCTTGAAAATCAATCAGCCCTAACTCGCCATCGTTCAACAGCATAATATTGCGGCTGTGAAAGTCGCGATGGACAAAGCCCTGCGGCTGCGCCTCGGCGCGCGCGGCAAGGCGATCAAACAGGCGCGCCAGCATCTGCCATTCGGCATCGCTCAGTGAGTGGCCCAGCAATTGTTCGACAAACCAGTGGGGAAACAGTGCCATCTCTTCCAGAAGGCGCGCGCGATCGTAGTCCGGCAGATCGCCGTCGGCCAGTGGCATCGACTGCATATTTAGCAGGCAGGTAAAGGCCTCGCGATAGTAGCGATCGGCAGCATCTATGGAGTTCAGGCACGGCAACAATAGCTGGTCGCCAAAGTCTT
Organism: uncultured Spongiibacter sp.; assembly: GCF_964011655.1. Taxonomy (NCBI): domain Bacteria; kingdom Pseudomonadati; phylum Pseudomonadota; class Gammaproteobacteria; order Cellvibrionales; family Spongiibacteraceae; genus Spongiibacter; species uncultured Spongiibacter sp. Next base: position 58,965 of record NZ_CAXGPO010000012.1, read on the forward strand.
CCTGCAAGAGAAAACCGCGCTCCAAATCCCAGCCCAGCATTCCGGGAACCCGCAAGTTGGCGGCCATCATACGTTGCTGAACCGCGATAAATGCCGGATTGTCTTCTTTCTCTGGCGGCGCGTGCACGGCAATAAAATGCATGTCGCCAGGCAAGCTCAGGCGGTAGTAACAGCGGAAGCTCGCATCCCCCGACACCACCGACAGCGTCGCGGGCTCTTCAGGGGGTAGGCCTAGCTGCTGCAGGCTCCAACGTTTCAGCTCGTCAGCTATCTGTGTCTTATCTGCTGTCATCAAGGGCGAGAATTTTCGTCAATATCGCTGTGAAACGGGCATCCTAGCAGAGAATGCTTTATTATTCGCCTTCGCCAATTCAGGCCTACAGCAATAAATATTAAAGCCAGTATCGCATGCCCGTGTTCCGCACTCTCATACTGCTGATGATCAGCAGCTACGGCGCCGCCAGCCTCGCGCAAGGCGCGGCAGAACAACGCTGTGGGCCGATCAGTAGCGAACAACTGGACGCTGACATCTCCCAGCTGCCCGCCTACTACCAGCACTGGAACTGGCTACCTCAGGAATACCTGCCCGAATCGGTGCGCTGTAATATGGCGCCGGGCTGCGCCGGTCGCTTTGTGGAACCCGCTCGCGACTGGAGCGGTTCGCAGTTAAGCCCTACTGAGGCGCCATTAGTCGTCTCTGCCGATACCATCGAGTCGGTGGGTGACCGCGCCACCATGTCCGGCGACGTACAACTGCGCAAAGGCAATCTCAGCCTGGACGCCGGCTATGCCCGCTACCGGCGCAGCGACAGCAGCGTGATGCTGCGAGACAGCGTAGTGCTGCGACAGCCCGGCTTTATGCTGCGCGGCCAAAGTGCCGAGCTAGATACCAATCAAGGCCTGGGCGAACTGCTCGAAGCAGAAATTCTCAGCTATCAAACCGGCGCACGAGGCAGCGCCGGGCGCATAGCACGTCCCGCCTTCGACCGCTTTGAACTGGAAGCAGCCAGCTATACCCAGTGCACACCCGACAACGAGACCTGGTCACTGCACGCCAAAAGCATTGAACTGGACTACGACAGCGGCCGGGGGGTAGCGCGCGGCGCAACCGTGCGCATCTATGATGTACCGGTGTTCTACACCCCGTATTTAAACTTTCCCGTTGACGACCGCCGCAGCACCGGCTTTCTGTTTCCGACGCTGGGCTTCTCCAACAATAGCCTGGATATTTCGACCCCCTACTACCTCAACCTCGCGCCAAATTATGACCTCACCCTGGCACCGCGCTATATCGAGACCCGCGGCGAAGCTTTAGAGGGTGAGTTTCGTTACCTGAATAAATACTCCGAGTGGTCCATCAATGGCAGCTATTTGCCAGACGACCAAACCAAGAAAGATGATCGCTGGCTACTCGGTATTGCCGAGCAGGGCTTTATGGGTGAGAGCTGGTATAGCAAGGTCGATTACACGCGGGTAAGCGACGACAGCTATTTCGACGATCTCGGTCTCGCTAACCTCGCCGTTAAGCGCAGCACCCACCTCAACCAAAAAGCGGAACTGGGCTATCTCGGCGACAATTGGAGCGGGCATTTGGAAGTGCAGCGCTACCAAACCATCGCCGCCGTTGACGACCCCTACCAAAAACTTCCGCAGCTCACCCTCAACTATCAATCACCGGCGCGAAACTTCCAGCTTGAGCCCTCGCTGGAATTTGAATATTCGCGCTTTGATCACCGAGATGCGGTGAGCGACGGCGGAAATAAAATTACCGGCCAGCGCGTATACGGTGCGGCTGGGGTCAGCCTCCCCATGCGCTGGCGCTGGGGCTTTATCGAGCCGGCGCTGAAAAGCCGCCACGTCGCTTACGAACTGGAAGACGCCGACAAGATCGGCGTCAACGACAACCCCAGCGCCAGCTCTAATCAGTTGAGTGTCGACGCCGGCTTATTTTTTGAGCGCGAACTCCAGCTAGCGGACAAGGCGCTTACCCAAACGCTAGAGCCACGCATTTACTACCGCAATGCAGAATACGAAGACCAGAGCGATCAGCCGGACTTTGACAGCGCCGCGTTAACCTTTACCTACCAGCAGCTGTTTCGCGATACCCGCTTTACCGGCCACGACCGCCTTGGCGATGCCGATCAATTGGCGATTGGCGTGAGCAGCCGCTTTATCGATAACAATCTCGGCAGAGAATTTCTCAGTTTTAGCCTCGGCCAGCTCTACTATTTTGAAGAAGGCCGCGTTCAGCTACCCGGCGACCCCGAACGCAAAAGCAGTAACTCCGACATTGCCAGTCAGTTGCGCTGGTCGCCGAGCAATCGCCATAGCGTCAATGCCGACCTGCTTTACGACGCCCGCCAAGGCACACTCAATCAAAGCAACCTGCGCTACCATCGACGCAATGACGACGGCAGCGTCATTAACCTCGGCTACAGCATTCGCCGCGAAGGCAACCAGTTTGGCGGCCTGGAAAATGATGTACGGCAGGTAGACGCCTCAATCGCCATGCCGCTGAACAATCAGTGGAAGCTGTTTGCAAAAACCCAATACGATTTGGAAGATAACCGCTCGGTCGAGAACCTGATTGGCGCGGAGTATCAAAACTGCTGCTGGCTGACGCGGATTGTCTATCAGCAGGCACTGGAACCCGATGACAATAGCAGGTCTAATACCAGTGACACTGAAACAAATTCTGCCATCTTAGTTGAATTTCAGCTCAAAGGGCTGGGTGGTCTGGGCACGGCCGTTACCAGCGTACTTAAAGAAAGCATCCTTGGTTACCAATCGAATGAATAAACTGAAAACACCCCTGCTCGCTTCCCTGTGCATGCTGCTGTTTAGCGTGGCTAGCCATGCCGAAACCCAGTGGCTGGACCGCATCGTCGCTATTGTCGACGAGGATATTATTCTCGCCAGCGAAGTGGATGAGCGGCTCACCAGCGTCCAGCAAAACATTGCCCGCTCCGGCCAGCAAGGGCCACCGGAAGATCAGCTGCGCCGTGAAATTCTCGACCTGCTGATCCTGGAGAATATCCAGCTACAAATGGCCGACCGCGTCGGTCTGCGCATTGACGACGAGCAACTCACCGCTGCCGTTGGCCGCGTGGCCGCCAAAAACAATATGACGCTTGAGCAGTTCCGTCAGGCCCTGCTCGACAGCGGCGCATCGTACCGCGATGTGCGCGAGCAAATACGCCGCGAAATGCTTTTGCAACGCGTGCAGATGGGCAACGTTAACCAGCGTATTCAAATTACCGACCAGGAAGTCACCAACTACTTAAACTCCGAAGAAGGCCGCGCCCGTACATCGCCCGAGTATCGCCTGGCACACTTATTGGTGCCGGTAGCGTCTGATGCCAGCGACGCCGATCGCGAGCGCGCACGTCAACAGGCCCAGCAACTAGCGGCGAAACTGCGCAAGGGCGCTGACTACACCAGCCTCGCCCAAGGCAGTGTCAACGCCAGTGACCTCGGCTGGCGGCGTGAGACCGACCTGCCCTCGCTGTTTGCCAGCGTGGCTCCAAATATGAGCGACGGCGGCGTGTCAGAGCCCCTGCAAAGTGCCAGCGGCTACCACGTCATTCAGCTGCTGGAGAGCCGTGGCCTTAACGAGACCGTCGCACAAACTCGCGCCAGCCACATTTTGTTAAAACCATCGGCGATCCGCAGCGAGGCGCAGACCCTCAGCCTGGCGAAAGAGCTGCGCCAGCGCGTGCTCAATGGCGACTCCTTCCGCGACCTCGCCAAGGAGTACTCCGAAGACATCGGCTCCGCCCAGGAAGGCGGTGACTTGGGCTGGACATCGCCGGGGCAATTGGTTCCCGAGTTTCAGCAAGCCATGGAAGACACCGCCATCGGCGATATCAGTGCGCCAGTGAAAAGTGACTTTGGCTGGCACATTATTAAAGTGGTGGACAGACGCCAGCAAAACGTCAGCCAAGACCTGCGCAAGCGCATGGCTCGCAATGTCTTGCACGAGCGCAAATACCAAGACGAACTGGATATCTGGCTGCGTAAAATCCGCGCTGAAGCTTACGTCGATATCAAGCTCTAATGTTGCCGCGTATTGCCATCACGCCGGGCGAGCCTGCAGGGGTTGGCCCGGAGCTACTTATTCAAATTGCTCAGCAAGAGTGGCCAGCAGAGTTGGTGGCCTACGCCGACCCAGCGCTGCTCACTGAGCGCGCCTCGGCGCTGGGCTTGCCCATCTCGCTCAGCCCCTTCGACGCCGCATCACCCCGCCCCCATCAGCCGGGACACATCAGCATTGCCCCCGTTGCGTTAGCGGCACCGGCGCAACTGGGGGTATTGAATACTGCCAACGCCGACTATGTTTTAACCTGTCTGCGCGCGGCAACCGATGCCTGTTTGCACGGCGAGTGTCAGGCCATGATGACGGGGCCGGTGCAAAAATCGGTCATTAACGACGCCGGCATCGCCTTCAGCGGCCACACAGAGTTTCTCGCCGAACGCTGCCAGGTAGAAAAAGTGGTGATGATGCTGGCCAGCGCCGCAATGCGCGTGGCGCTGGTGACAACCCATCTGCCGCTGAGCGCCGTGCCAGCGGCGATCACCCCCCGTGAACTGGAGCGCACCCTCGATATTCTTCATCGCGAGTTGCGCGAACGCTTCGGCTGCCAACAACCGAGAGTATTAGTGCTGGGCTTAAACCCCCACGCTGGCGAAGGCGGCCACATGGGACGAGAAGAAATAGAGACGATAGAGCCGGTATTGGCGAGCTATCGCGCCAAAGGCTGGCAACTGATTGGCCCGCTTCCCGCCGACACGGCCTTCACACCGCGCCACCTGGAACAGTGTGATGCGGTATTGGCGATGTATCACGACCAAGGGCTGCCGGTACTGAAATATCAGAGTTTCGGCCAAGCCGTTAATATCACCCTGGGCCTGCCCATTATTCGTACCTCTGTCGACCACGGCACGGCACTGGACCTTGCCGGCAGCGGCCGCGCAGACCCGGGCAGCATGGCAACAGCCATGCGCTATGCTATTGATATGGCCGGCCACGCAGCGAGCAACACACTATGAGCACTCATCGCGCCCGCAAGCGCTTTGGCCAAAACTTCCTGCACGACCGCGGTATTATTCAAGGGATCGTGCGTGCGGTTACACCGCGAGAAAATCAGCGCTTACTGGAGATCGGCCCTGGCCAGGGCGCCATCACCGCCGAGTTGCTCGCCAGCGGCTGCCAACTGCATGTTATTGAGCTGGACCGGGATTTGATCCCGATTCTGGAAGAGAAGTTCGCAACCCGCGACAACTTCCACCTGCACGAAGGCGACGCACTCAAATTTGATATTGCCGCGCTGGCTGGCGATGAACCACTGCGGGTGGTCGGCAACCTCCCCTACAATATTTCAACACCGCTGATCTTCCACCTGCTCAGCGCCCAGCACCGCATTACCGACATGCACTTCATGCTGCAAAAAGAGGTTGTTGACCGCCTGGCCGCGCAGCCGGGCAGCAAGGCCTACGGACGGCTCGGTATCATGGCGCAGTATTACTGCGAGGTAGAGGCCCTGTTTGATGTGCCCCCCGAGTCGTTTTCGCCGCGCCCCAAGGTGATGTCCTCCATTGTTCGACTCACCCCACACAAAACCCTGCCCTGCCCGGCAGACGACGTTAACGTCTTGCAGCGGGTGCTCAGAGAGGCCTTTACCATGCGCCGCAAGACGCTGCGCAACAACCTCAAGAACACCCTCAATGACGAGCAACTGCAAGCGCTGGGTCTCAACCCCGGCGCTCGCCCCGAGACACTCCAGTTGGCAGACTTCGTCGCCATTGCCAATTATATTAGTCGCAACCCCGCTTAATCAGGACCCGCATGCCAGACAGCAACCCCGTACACATTCAGGTTGAAAGCGAGTTTCTCGCCGACCAATCCGCACCGGAAGAATCGCGCTACGCCTTCGCCTATACCATTACCATCAACAATACCGGCGACGAGGCCGTGCGCCTGCTCAACCGCCACTGGATTATCACCGATGGCGACAATCAGGTTCAGGAAGTGCAGGGCGAGGGCGTGGTCGGCAAACAACCACTCATCGAGCCAGGCGAGTCCTTCAGCTACACCTCGGGCGCCGTTATCGACACCGCTGTCGGCACGATGGAGGGCAGTTACGAGATGATCAGCGCCTCTGGCCGGCGTTTTATCGCCCCCATCGGCATCTTCTCCCTCGCCCAGCGCTCGGCGCTGCACTAAGTCGCCCGTGGCGCGCTACGCAGTTGGAGACTTGCAGGGTTGCCTACAGCCACTGCTGTGCCTGCTCAATGAAGTTGCCTTTAACCCTGCCCGCGACGAGCTTTGGCTCGTTGGCGATCTGGTCAACCGCGGCCCCGACTCGCTAGACACCCTGCGCTATCTGTACCGCATTCAAGACAGCGTAAAGGTCACCCTGGGTAATCACGACCTCCACTGCCTGGCGCTGGCCCGCGGCTTCACTCAAAAAGGGCGTCACCCCAGTCTGGAGGCCTTACTCAAGGCTCCTGAGCTCACCACGCTGATGGACTGGCTACAACAGCAGGCGCTGGTGCTGCGCAGCGATGACGGGCGCTATGTCATGAGCCATGCCGGGATACCGCCGCTATGGAGCACACAGCAGGCACTTGCGCTGTCGGCAGAGCTGGAAAGCACTTTGCGCAACCCCACTGACGCGGCCCGGTTTTTCCACCACATGTACGGCAACGCACCCGCCCTCTGGCACGACGACCTACAGGGCCATGACAGACTGCGCTGCATTACCAATTACCTGACCCGCATGCGAATTTGTAGCGAGCAGGGTGAGCTGGAACTGACATTCAAAGGCGCGAGGCAGGACATCCCGCCGCCCTACCGCCCCTGGTTTGAATGGCCGCAACCGGCGCGCACCGAAATACAACTGTTCGGCCACTGGGCCGCGCTGGAAGGCCGCACCCACAACCCTAACATCATTGCCTTAGACAGCGGTTGCGTCTGGGGACGGCACATGACGCTGCTGAATATGGAGAGCGGCGAGTATCACCGCTGCGACTGCCCCAGCCATTAAGCCCCCACTTCCCAGCAACCAAGAAATAGCGGAGTATGCCACTCTATGGACATCTATTTAGTCGGCGGCGCAGTCCGCGACGAACTGCTGGGTTACCCCTTCCATGAACGCGACTGGCTGGTGGTCGGTGCTACACCCGAGACCTTGCTCAAACAGGGTTATGAGCAAGTTGGCAAAGACTTTCCAGTGTTTCTGCACCCCGAAACCAAAGAAGAGTATGCGCTGGCGCGCCGAGAGCGCAAAACCGCCGTGGGCTATCATGGCTTTCAGTGTGAATTTGGCCCGGAAGTCTCCCTTGAAGACGACTTACTGCGCCGCGACCTGACCATTAACGCCATCGCCAAAAGCGCTGCCGGCGACATTATCGACCCCTACAATGGCCGCAAGGATATTGAGCGTCGTCTGCTGCGCCACGTTTCACCGGCCTTCAAAGAAGACCCCCTGCGTATCTTTCGCGTGGCGCGCTTTACCGCCCGCTACGCTCACCTGGGCTTCACAATCGCCGATGAAACCCGCGCACTGATGCGCGAAATGTCGACGCCGCAAGAGCTGCAGGCCTTAAGCCCGGAACGCATACTGGTAGAGATCAACAAGGCGTTAAGTGAACGCACACCCTCCGCCTTCTTTAACGCTCTACTGGACTGCCAGGCACTACCTACCTTGTACCCCCAATGGGCCTCCAGCCTGGACCGCGACCTGCTCGATGCACTGAACACATCCGCCGGCGCCTCACTCCAGGGCCCTGAGGTCCGCTTTGCGCTGAGCTGCAGCAAGCTCGACACCACCGCCTGCCTACAATTGTGCAAACAGCTCCACGCCAGCAAAGCGGCCAGCCAATTGGCACAGCTCGGCGCGAGCTTGCTGCCACTCTCTACGACACTGGGCAGTCAGCCCAGCGCAGAGTGTGTGTTGGCGATACTGGAGAAGCTGGACTATCTGCGACGCCCACAGATATTGATGGAATTTTGCCAGCTTGCCGACCTGCGCGGCGAAAACGGTGACTACCTGAATTTACTGACTCAAGCGGCTGATAGGTTGGCGAAAATTAACGCTCAAGACTTTATCGCTAAGGGGATAACCGGCGCCGCATTGGGCAACGCCCTGAGAAACGCCCGACTGGACCAGTTGCAGCAGCTTATCAACGAGGCTTAATCAGGCGCGATCACCGCGCTCGATCACAATGCCAACTTCCTCGGCGTAGTGCAGCGCGTCGGGCTTGGCTAACCGCAAGCGCAACCACGGCACACCAAATTCTTCGCGCACCAGCGCGGCGCAGCGCTCAGCGAGGGTTTCCACAAGTTTGAATTCACTGCCGCGAATAAACTCGCACAGACGTTCGCTTATGGCCTGATAGTCCAGCGTCAAGGCAATATCTTCGGAGGCCGCGGCAGCGCGGATGTCATAGCCCAGTTCAAGGTCCAGAATCACGGTCTGACGGTGCGCACGCTCGTAATCGTGGATGCCAATAATGGTATCCACCTGCAACCCACGCACATACACAGTATCCATGACGACTAGCGCTCCAAACCCGGCAATTCATTCATTGGCCAACGCGGCTTAACCTGCACCGCCAGCGTTTCGCTCTGCCCCGCCAACAGGCGACAACAACCGGCGTAAGCGATCATTGCACCATTATCGGTACAGTAAGCAGGGCGCGGATAATACACAGCTGCGCCAATTGTCGCCAGCCGCCCTTCCAAACGCTCACGCAGCGCGGTGTTGGCACTCACTCCGCCGGCAATCACCAGGCGCTTCAAGCCCTCCTGCTTCAGTGCGCGCAGGCATTTAATCGTCAGCGTGTCGACCACAGCCTCCTGAAAAGCGGCAGCAATATCGTTGCGATCGCCGTCGCTTAGCTGCCCATCGGCACAGCACTCGGCCACGGTATTTAAGGTGTAGGTTTTCAGGCCACTAAAGCTGAAATCTAAACCGGGGCGATTGACCATCGGCCGGGGAAAGGTAAAGCGGGACACATCACCTTGAGCAGCGGCCCTCGCCAACTGGGGGCCACCGGGATAGGGAAGACCGAGCATCTTCGCGGCCTTGTCGAATGCTTCGCCGGCGGCATCGTCCAGCGACTCGCCTAACAAGCGATAGTTACCAATGCCATCCACACGAACAAGTTGCGTGTGACCACCAGACACCAATAACGCAATGAAAGGAAACTCCGGCGCGGTGTCCTCTAGCATGGGCGCCAATAAATGCCCTTCCATATGGTGTACCGCCAATGCCGGCACGCCCCAGGCGTACGCCATTGCGCGCCCGGCGCAGGCGCCCACCATCAGTGCGCCGGCAAGCCCTGGGCCAGCGGTATACGCCACAGCATCGATATCGCTGCCACGCAAATTGGCGCTATCCAGCACCTGTCGCACCAGCGGCAGCAATTTGCGAACATGGTCTCGGGACGCCAATTCGGGGACGACACCCCCAAATTCCGCATGCAGCGCAATCTGGCTATAGAGCGCATCGGCCAACAAGCCCCGCTCACTGTCGTAAATCGCCACACCTGTTTCATCACAGGAGCTTTCTAGTCCCAGTACCCGCACAGCCTACCTATTTGCTCCACCGATTGAGCGCGCATGATACTGATTTCCACACAATGGCACCAGATAAGGCGCTTTTTACTTTGCATTTTCACAAATGAGCGTTTAGAATTCTGCGCCCTTGGAGTGCCACCTTTAGTTATTGGGTGGACCGATTAGAATTCATTGCCAAATATTATCAGGACAGGTTTAACGAATGCCTTCAGTCAAGATCAAAGAAAACGAGCCCTTTGATATCGCTCTGCGCCGCTTCAAGCGCTCTTGCGAAAAAGCCGGTGTACTCGCTGAGGTTCGCCGTCGCGAATTCTACGAGAAGCCCACAGCGGTTCGTAAGCGTCAGGCTGCGGCGGCGGTTAAACGCCACGCGAAGAAAGTCTCTCGCGAAATGAAAAAGCAGCAACGCCTCTACTAAGTTGCTCAGCGGGTGCGGCAAGCACCTGCTTTCAGTGCGACAACGCGCTACCATAAATGGGCGGCTAAAAGCCGCCCGTTTTTGTGCCTGACACATTTACCTATTCCGCCCCACTGCAGAGGACTGACACCATGAGCCTTAAGCAATCGCTGACTGACGCCATGAAAGCGGCTATGCGGGCGAAAGAGAAAGAGCGCCTGGGCGCTATTCGCTTGGTACTCGCTGAATTCAAGCGTATAGAGGTGGATGAGCGCATTGAGGTCGACGACGCGCGCGGCCTGGCCGTGCTCGACAAAATGTGCAAACAGCGTCGCGACTCCATTAGCCAGTATGAAGAAGCCGGGCGCACAGAGCTTGCCGAGCAAGAGCGCTTTGAAATGGCCATCATTCAGGAATTCATGCCCGCGCCGCTCAGCGACGAGGAGCTGGACGCACTGATCGATAAGGCTATTGCCGACAGCGGCGCGGACTCCGTCAAAGCCATGGGCCAGGTGGTCGCACTGGTCAAGCCCGCCGCCCAAGGCCGCGCAGACATGGGCAGCGTGAGCCGCAAAATCAAAGAGCGGCTCAGCCAGTAATCGCCAGCTGGCTAGCCGAGCACGTGCCTGCTAGGCTAGCCATTCCGCCTTCGGAATAACGCCAGTGGCCGCAAAAGGACGCATCCCGCAATCTTTTATCGACGACCTGTTGTCGCGGGTGGATATTGTCGATGTTATTAATCGGCGGGTGTCGCTAAAGAAGACAGGCCGCAACTACACTGCCCGCTGCCCGTTTCACGAAGAGAAAACCCCCTCTTTCAGCGTTAACCCCGACAAGCAGTTCTACTACTGCTTTGGCTGCGGCGCGGCCGGCAATGCCATTGGCTTTATCATGGACTACGACCGCCAGGACTTCCCCTCGGCGATCGATAGCCTCGCCCACAGTGCAGGCCTGGAAGTCCCCCGCGAAGAGCTTAGCCCCCTGCAGGCACAGCGCCAACAGCGCCGCAAAACGATTTACGACGCCATGGAACAGCTGGCCGCGTTCTACCAAAACCAGCTGCGCCAGCACCCTCAAGCCCAACGCGCCGTCGACTACCTAAAACAACGCGGCCTCAGCGGGCAAATCGCCCGCGACTTTGGCATCGGCTTCGCACCGCCGGGCTGGGACAATGTACTAAAGAGCTTTGGCAGCAACGACGAGTCACGCCAGCAACTGCTGGATGCTGGCATGCTGGTGGAAAAAGAGGACAGCGACAAAGTCTACGACCGCTTTCGCGACCGCATTATGTTCCCGATCCGCGACAACCGGGGCCGCGTCGTCGCCTTCGGTGGTCGCGTACTGGGCGACGACAAACCCAAGTACCTGAACTCTCCGGAAACCGACATCTTCCACAAAGGCCGCGAGCTATACGGACTCTATGAAGCCAGACAGTACAACCGCCAGCTCGAGCGGGTGATCATTGTCGAAGGCTATATGGATGTGGTCGCCCTCGCGCAGTACGGCATTCGCTGCGGCGTGGCGACCCTGGGCACCGCCAGCAATAGCGACCATTTGCGCACCGCTTTTCGCTACTGCAGTGAAATCGTGTTTTGCTTCGACGGCGACGACGCCGGCCGCCGAGCGGCGTCGCGCGCGCTGGAAAATGCGCTGCCCACTATGGAAGACGGCCGCCGCATTCGCTTTTTATTCCTCGCCGAGGGCGAAGACCCCGACGACACCGTCAGACGCGTCGGCGGCCCCGGCTTTGAAGCACTGATCGCCCGCGCCGCACCGCTGGAGGAGTACTTTTTCGACGCCTTCAACGACCGCCTCGACCCAGCCACCCTTGAGGGCAAAGCGGCACTGGCCAAGCTCGCCACACCGCTGCTGGTTCAATTGCCAGACGGCGTGTTTCGCGAGCTTATGTTCGATGAGCTGGCCAAACGCAGCGGTCTGAGCCGCGCCGCACTCGACAAACTGCGCGAGCGCAGCGAGTCAGAGGCCCAGAGCACGGCGCAACCCGGTACCGCTGACGAAACGCCCTCCCCCGAACAGCGCCAACCGAAAAACACGGACACTGAGCGCCTGCTCGGCAGCCTGCCAGACAATAAGCGCGACCCGGCGCTGTTCGCACTGGCTATGCTGCTGTACGCCCCGGGAACCATCGCCGCCTCCACCACCGCACTGAAGGCCGCGCCGCCCTCGCGCACGAGCGAGCTGCTGGAAGAAATATTATCCCTGCTGCAAAAACGCCCGGAGTCCTCCACGGCCATGCTGCTCGGCCACTGGCACGGCCAGCCGCAATATTTACTGCTGACCGAAGCACTAAAAACCATCGAACTGCTGGGCGCCACCCTGGATGACCAGCGCGCCAAAACGGCTTTTTTTGACACCCTCAACTACTTCGAGGAGCGCCAGCGCGATCGCGACCTAAAAGCCCGCCTGGAGAGCCTTCGCGAGCGCGACGAAGTCGACAAAGGCCCCGACGGCAACTACGCTGAACTCAGTGATGACACCAAAGCTCAGCTCAAACACGTACAGCAACTGCTGGCCAATAAACACCAGCGCTAAGCAACGGCGGTAGAAATAGACAGGCAATTCTGAACAGAGCCTGTTTTTGCTGGTCGTAGACCATACAGCTGAGGTATAATACGCGGCTGTTTTTTCACCTGCACCTACGAGTATTTTGCAAGAATGAATGATTCCACTCATCAATCGCGCCTCAAACAACTCATTGCCAAAGGCAAGGAGCAGGGATACCTGACCTATTCCGAGGTTAATGACCACCTTCCCGAGGACATCTCCGATCCGGACCAGGTTGAAGAAATCATCCAGATGATCAACGACATGGGCATCCAGGTCTTTGAGCATGCGCCGGATGAAGACACACTGATCATGACCGGCGGCGACTCCTCTGACGACATCGCCGCCGCCGAAGCTGCCGCCGCACTGGCCGCGGTGGAAACCGAAACGGGGCGCACCACCGACCCTGTTCGCATGTACATGCGCGAAATGGGCACCGTCGAGCTGCTGACGCGCGAAGGCGAGATCGTTATCGCCAAGCGCATCGAAGAAGGCATCCGCGATGTGATGGCCGCACTGGCCTACTACCCAGGCATCGTTCCAAGCGTACTGGCTGAGTACGACAAAGTTGCCGCCGAAGAGCGCCGCTTGGGCGATATCATGAGCGGCTACCTCGACCCCGCCGACAACGTGCCCTCGCCGCAGGCGCAGGCCGCTGCCGCAGCAGAGTCCAGCGATGACGATGAAGAAACCAGCTCTGGCCCCGACCCAGAAGAGGCTCGCGTCCGCTTCACTGCCTTGCAAAAACAGCAAGACAAAGTCGAGAAGAGCATTGCCAAACACGGTCGCTACAGCAAGCAAACCGCGAAAGAGCTGGCGGCACTGGGCGAACTGTTTAAGTTCTTCAAACTGACGCCCTCCATGTTCGACCCGCTGATTGAAGAAGTGCGCACCACGCTCAGCTCAATTCGCGCGCTCGAAAAAGAAATTATGCTGATCTGCGTGAAAAACGTCGGCATGGATCGCAAGGAGTTTATCCGCAGCTTCCAAGGCAACGAAGCCAATGCTGACTGGGTGGACGAGCACAGCAGCAAATACCCGGCACTGGCCGACTACAAGCCTACGCTGGCGCGCATCCAGTCGCGCATTGCGGCCATTGAAGAGCGCCAGGACCTGACAATTTCCGACATTAAAGAGATCAACCGTCGCATCTCTATCGGCGAGGCGCGAGCGCGTCGCGCGAAGAAAGAGATGGTTGAGGCAAACCTGCGTTTGGTTATCTCTATCGCGAAGAAATACACCAATCGCGGACTGCAATTCCTGGATCTGATTCAGGAAGGCAATATCGGCTTGATGAAGGCCGTAGACAAATTCGAATACCGTCGCGGCTATAAGTTCTCAACTTACGCCACCTGGTGGATTCGTCAGGCGATTACCCGTTCAATCGCCGATCAAGCGCGCACTATCCGTATTCCTGTGCACATGATCGAAACCATCAACAAGCTAAACCGTATTTCTCGGCAGATGCTGCAAGAGATGGGCCGTGAGCCGACCCCGGAAGAGCTGGGCGAGCGCATGGAAATGCCTGAGGATAAAGTTCGCAAAGTGCTCAAGATCGCCAAAGAGCCGATCTCCATGGAGACGCCAATTGGCGACGATGAAGACTCGCATCTGGGCGATTTCATTGAGGACACCACGATCTCCTCGCCGGTAGACTCGGCCACGGGTGAAGGCCTGCGCGAAGCAACCAAGGATGTATTGGCAGGGCTTACCGCCCGCGAAGCCAAGGTGCTGCGCATGCGTTTCGGTATCGATATGAACACCGACCACACTCTGGAAGAGGTTGGCAAACAATTCGATGTTACCCGTGAGCGGATTCGTCAGATTGAAGCCAAGGCACTGCGTAAACTGCGTCACCCTACGCGCTCAGATCATCTGCGCAGCTTCCTCGACGAGTAAAGCTCTGTAGCGGCGGCTCCTGCGAGCCGCCCTTGTCAGCCCCGAAAACAGCGGAAGAACGACCTTGTTAGCTCGCACATTACGCCATGTTACCGTTTGCCTGACGCTCGCTATTACCGCTTGCGGATCAACGCCGGAAGAAGCACCCGCTCCGCCAGTTATGGATGAGCATGCAGTGCAAGCAAAGCAGCTGGAAGAGGCCCTGCAAACCGCGATCAACTTCGTCAATAAAGGTCACTTTTACGTGGCCGAAGACCAACTCAGCACCCTCGCACACGAGCCGCGTAACGCCACCCGCATCCGCCAGCAAGCGCTGAGTTATCTAACCCTGCTTTACCTGAACAAAGACAACCCACGCGCCAGCACCTCGCGCGCCACCCGTAGCCTCGATCAGCTCAATGTGTTGCATAACGGCCGTCAGAACGAACAGACCGTATTGTTTGAAGCACTTGGCTATGCCCTCGAAGCTCGCATTTTGCTGGAGCAGGCCCAGCGGCAGGCAGACATTTCTCAGCAGCGCCAGCAACAGCTTGAACAAGAAATTCAAGCCCTGCAATTGGCCTTGGACAAGCTCCGCCAGCTGTCGCTGCAATAACGCCCTACTGCCCCGCGCGTCGTAAATAAAGCGCCAACTGCTGCTCAAGTACACTGGTGTCTTCTTCGGTTCGCGCAAGCATAATCGGCACGGACCGCCACTGACCGCCTCGCAGCTCTGACAAAAACTCACCAACGCCTTGCTCGTCGGCATGTGGCCCCACCACAAATAACTGCCACGGCCGCTCCGCCAGCATACTGCGCGCCTGTTCAACCGACTCCGCTTGATACACTCGCCAATATTGCGCACCCGGCGACTTGGCGATCACCTTCGCCAACACTCCGCCCTGCTCCAACAGCATAAGGTTCCCGGCCGCGCCCGCAGGAATCAGCTCGCGCACCGCCGCCGTCAGTTCGTCGCGCTCCACAGGCTTCACCAGATACTCATTGGCCCCCAGCAGCAGGCCGAGGTCGCGCTCGTTCAACATCGACTGCATGAGCACCGGCACCGAGCTCAGCTCTGCGTCGCTGCGCAGCGCATGCAGCACTTGCCAGCCATCCATAACCGGCATCATCACATCGAGTACAATCAGGTCCGGGCGCTGCTGGCGAGCCTGCGCCAAGCCATCTGCACCGGAGCTAGCGAGGCGCACACCGTAGCCCTCTCGCTGCAGGTGGCGGCGAACAATCTCCTGAGTATTACTGTCGTCATCAATAACCAGCACATCGGCCAATTCCTCACCGACCACTGCCGCCTGCATCGCGCTGCTTTGCTCACCGTTAACAGGCAGTTTAAGCAAAAAGCGACTGCCCTCCCCCTCGCGACTCTCCGCACTCAGGCTGCCGCCCAACAGCTCGGCAAATTTGCGCGAAATGGTTAAGCCCAGGCCCGAGCCGCCATATTGTTTCGTTGTCGACAAGTCAGCCTGTACAAACGCGTCGAAGACTTTTTCCAACTGCTCCTGGCTCATACCTATGCCGCTGTCAGACACTTCAAAGCACAGCTCGTCGGGTGCCTCTTGCTCCGCCCAGACTTTCAAGCGAATATCGCCACCGCGGGTGAACTTGGCAGCGTTACTCAGCAAATTCAGCAACACTTGGCGCAGGCGCGTAACGTCAGTGCGCAGCGGCGTTTCCTCGACGTGATAACTGCAGTGAAGGCGGTTATTATTTTTTGCGACCAATGGCTGAGCGGTTACCTCAACATCGCGCA
This sequence comes from uncultured Spongiibacter sp., assembly GCF_964011655.1. NCBI lineage: Bacteria > Pseudomonadati > Pseudomonadota > Gammaproteobacteria > Cellvibrionales > Spongiibacteraceae > Spongiibacter > uncultured Spongiibacter sp. The sequence goes on from NZ_CAXGPO010000012.1 coordinate 75,156, forward strand.
GCACCGAGGTGAGTTCCACCGTCTCCCAAAACACCGCCATGCGGCCGGACTCGATCTTGGATATATCCAGTACATCGTTGATCAACGTAAGTAAGTGCTTACCGGCGAGCTGCACCTTCTCTAAATCCGCTTGAAGTTGCTCGGCCGGGAGCTGGGGGTCGTCCTCGATCTCCTCAAGCAACATCTCCGAATAGCCAATAATCGCGTTCATCGGCGTGCGAAGCTCGTGACTCATATTCGCCAGAAAACCACTTTTCGCCTGGTTTGCGGCATCGGCGCGGCGGCTGGCCTCGCGCACCCGCGCCATGGCATTGCGCAGATTGGACGCCATCTCGTTAAAGGAGGTTGCCAACTGGCCGAATTCGTCATGCCCCATATCCGCAATGCGGTAGTTAAAGTTGCCGCTACCCCATTCAGCGGTGCCTTTCTGCAATTGGCGGATAGAGCGACGGGTATAGCGCGTCATGTAGTACCCGAGTACGAAGGTCACGATCAGTGCCAGTAAAAACACCGCCAGCGCCACTTTGTTAGTGAGGCTAACAATGTCCTTCAATTTGGCATTGATCTCATCAGAGCGAATAAGGAGCAGGAGTTCGTTTTCGCTCAGCTGACGGCTGATGCGCAGGTAATACTCCGCCAACTCACTGGGGGCCTGCAGGGCCTCGGCATCGCCGTCACCGCGCTCTGTCGCCATCACATAGCGCTGCCACCCATCCAACAGCGTATCCACGCGCAGCGGCGCAAAATCCTCGGGCCGCATAAATTCCTTCAGGTCGCGACTAAGCTGGCGCTGCAAAGCGCGTAATTGCTCGAGGGCCTGCAAAATCTCGTTGCGCTCATCTTCGCTCAATTGCTGGTTGGCTGCAGACTGATTAAGCGCTTCGACCACGCGCATTTTTCGCTGCAGGCCGTAGAGCTGCTGACTGAAGGCATTCATTTCTGCCTGGGTATTGATCACGCTTTGCAGCAGCCAGACATTGCGGCGGCGGCTATCGTTGCCCCACACCTGCACGAGTACGCTGCCAAGAGACAGCAGCAAAATTGCGACGAATGAAAAGGTCAGGCGGCGTGTAAAGCTCATTCGCCGGACCCGAGTAAGGCATCGATCTTCGAGAGTAAACGCGGCAGATCAACCGGTTTAGTATCGTAGTCGTCACAACCCGCCTCCATTGCCCGCATCCGGTCGTCGGCCATGGCATGAGCTGTGAGCGCTATTAATGGAATGTCCTGCAGCGCCGGATCGGCCTTCATTTCTCTGGCCACCTGCCAGCCATCCTTAACCGGCAAACTCATATCCAACAGCAACAGGTCCGGCCCATGCTCCCGGCTCATATCAATGCCTTGCTGGCCATCTACCGCAAGCAATACGTCGTAACCGCGACGCTGCAAACGCCGGCTCAGCATATCCCGGTTCATTTCATTGTCTTCTACCAACAACAGGGTGGCCATATCACATCTCTTTAATCGGCTTACTTTGCGTCGCGGCTGTCCAGCGCCAACAACTGTGCGTGCAAACTGGGGTTAACGGTCATTCTTAATTCGTAGTTTCCCGCCTCTTGACCGACAATTTTGCCGTACAGAGAGAGCGTATCGTCGGGACCAAACAAGCAGACATCGACCGGCAATTGCAGCGCTGTGTCGCAGGCCACTAACAGCGCATTATCGCGACAAGCGTGCAAGCTTACAGGGAGGCGCTCAGCCCCCAAACGCTTATCCACCAGCACGCTCATATGCATTGCTATCGGTTGCGCATACCGGTGCCAGGGCTCGTCTCGGCCCTCCAGCAACAGGTCATAAGGCAGGCCAACACCCAGCACTTCGCTGAGCTCCAACGGCTCATCGAGCCCCTTCACCGAAACGCTAATGCGCTTGCCGCACAGTACTTCAACACGGCTAAATGCCAGGGTGCTGGGCGATGCGAGGATCTGGCCAGCAGCCGTGCACGACTCAATACGCGAGGTCAGGTTCACATTGTGCCCCACCACACCGTACTTACTGCGCAACTCGGAACCGATATTGCCCGCAATAACATCGCCGGTATTCAAGCCGATGCCAATTTCAATCGCGGGCAGGCCCTCGGCCACATTGCGCGCATTCACCTTAGCCATTCCCTGCTGCATGGCCACTGCGCAGGCCAGCGCTCGGTCGGCGTCATCATCTTCCCGCAGCGGCGCGCCGAAAACGGCCAAAATGCCATCGCCAACAAACTCATCCACCGTGCCGCGATAGGCTTGGATCACCTCAGTCATCACCGCCAGATAGTTGTTCAGCAGGCTTACACAGCGCTCCGGCTCCAACTGCAAACTAATGGTGGAAAAATCGCGAATGTCAGCCATCAACACCGTCACGCGGCGACGCTCGCCACCCAGTGTCAGCCCATCGTTGTCATCCAGCAGGCGCTGAACAATCTCATCAGATAAATAGCGGCCAAAGACTTTGCGAATAAACCGCTGGCTCTTCTCCAGCTCGGCAAGATACTCCCGTTCGCGATCCTGCCAGGCCTTGCGCTCCAGCAGCGCCGACACCCTGGCGTTCAGCAGCGTGGCGTTAACGGGCTTGATCAGGTAGTCACTGGCGCCAGCATCGATGCAATGAATCGCGCCAACTTCATCCTGCACACCACTGATCACCACCACCGGAATGCGTCGCAGCTCCTCATCATCGCGAATTGCCTGCAGTACCTCGTAGCCATTCAAGCCCGGCATCACCAGGTCCAGTAACACGAGGTCGGGCCTGGCGCTGCGCATAACCTCCAGGCAGCGCTCGCCACTCGCCGCCTCCACCACCAGATAATCCTGGCGCTGCAATTGCTGCGCGATAAGCTCTCGCCCACTGTCGTTATCATCGACCACCAAAATCGTCGCCGGCTCGGCGCTGCGCGGCCCTGACGATAAACCTCGGCGAAAACTCTTAAATATTGCCGAGACCGGATCCGTATCATCGCTTTGCTGGTTGGGGCGGCGAAATTTTTCCAGCGCTACATGGAATTGTCGGGATAAGTCAGCAATTTCTCGCAATGCCACTGCCTGCGGTGCATCGTCGGCCAAGTCATCCAATACAATTTCAAGGTAGCCTTCGACCACGCCAATATGATTGCGCTGGTCGTGGCGAAGCCTCGCCAATGCCGTGTCGTCATCGTGTTCGCCAGCAGCGCTTAGGGAAGCCTCCAGCGCTTGCAGAGCACCGGCCACTCGCTCCAGATCTGCCAGCACATCGGGCTGGCCCTGCAACTCAGCAACCACCGAGGACAAGCGGCTGCGCATCGCCGCCAAAGAGGCATACAAGCTTTGGCGAACATCGTCCAGGTACGCCTTCTCTATGCGTTGTTGATCTTTCAAAATAGACTCCGCGCCAGCGTGGTTAGGCCAATTATGGCAGCACCGCTGTAAAATTACACAGAGAATAACGCCAGCGCACGACTGTCGCTGGCATTGCAGACAAGGCCTCTTTATAATGCGCGCTTGGTCAAAAGCCGGCATCAGTGGCGGCTTGGCAACCACCTTCCCAGGGCCCGTAGCTCAGTTGGTTAGAGCATCCGACTCATAATCGGCAGGTCGACAGTTCAAGTCTGTCCGGGCCCACCATCCACACCCAATCTCTTTAGTCGAGCGCCCTGTTAAAGCTTGCGACTCACCCAAATACGCTAGTGAATTGATCTGGACACATGCAGGCGAAAATTGTGCTGATCCGCGGCGTCTGAAGCGCCCATCAGATAGCTGGCGGTAATGGAGAAGCCTGCCGCTTTGACTTTAAGAATGGGGCCTATTTGATGGTCTTGCTCGTTGTAGGCAATCACGCCGCTGTCGTAGTTAAAATCGTTAAAGGCTTCTACGCCCACGCGCATGCCCTGCCAAGGCGCGGTAATCTGGCTGCGCGCTTCCAGCAACGTTTCATCGTCGGCATTGCCGCCAAACTCCTTACCCACCAGCAGGTTCGCTCTGAACTGCCAGCCATTGGTAAAGTCCCATTTTCCCGTCGCTGCAATGCGGAAGCGATCCGGCGCATTGCCATTGGCACCCAATTGCAGCTCATAACGCAGCGCGGTATCCCAACCGGCATTCTCGCTTTCCAGCAACTGCTGCTGTAGCTCCAGCCTGCTGTAGTCGAAGGCGAAATCTTCACCGGCATCTTTACTTTGAGCGTTGATAAAGCGCAGCCGCCAAGTGTCGTTAAAAGCATGCTGTAGGTGTACGCGCTGGCTGAATTCAACGCCACGCGAACCGTCAGCGGGTACATGACTGGCGCGGTATTCGGCGCTGGTGTCACCGCGCTTTATATCGGGACTAAACACCGACGAGGTGTTGGCATATATCGACGTACTCGCGAGTGCACTGACGAGCAAAAAACTAAGTTGGGGGAGTTTACTCTTCATCACGTCACCGGTTTCGCTACTTGAAACACCCCGCATAGCAAGTATGCGGGGTGGCCTGGGTTGCGAGCCTCTCATTAGCCACTGTGAGGCAGCGAGGAGTGATGCACATTGATGCGCAGGTTGCCGTCTTCATCGCGAACATAGCCAAAGGTAAATTCCACCTTCACTTCGTCGCTCGCGCCCTCGGGCGTGAAGAAGTAGTTCCCCATCGCTACCGCCGAGTCGGAGTCGGTAATGATTTGCTGCTCGCCAAAGCGCACCTTCGACCACGGCTTGATAGCGAAGCCTTTGTCTTCTTCTATCTCACCGCCTACAAAGTAAGACAGTGCACCACCGAAGCTGTCGCGGAACTGCTGATCGCTGGCGAGCGTCGGCTTGAACAGCACTTCAGATTTGCCGTACGAGTACAGGCTGCTGATGTGCTCACTGGCGCGGGCAGCGTAATCACCACCTTCTTCATAAACATCGCCAATCGCTACGATCCCGTCACCCCAGGCCTTTTGCGCGGCCAGAACATCCGCTTTAGAAATTGCCGCCGAATTTTTATAACCGGCCTCTGTCTGGCTACAGGCAGTTAATCCCAGCGCGACTGATCCAACGATCACCGCAGTAGCCGCTTTGGCAGTAAAGCGCCCTTTGCCCAGTTTGTTAGATTTCATGGTTTTCATCGTTCATCTCCAGATGGTTTAGTAACACGCTCGGCGGTCATTGCCGCGCCTCGAGATGAATATTAAGGAGAGTTCGATGAACTGCGCCTGTTCAGAAGATGAACCGAACATGAACAGCGCCGCGTATGAAAACACCAAGCCACCGGGAACGTGCTATCGTTGTGTTCATGACTTATCGATCAAAAATTGGCGTCGTCGTCGCGTTTTCAACGCTTGCGGTTTTACTGGCCGCGGTCTTGTCTATTTGGTCGGTTAAAGCCACCGACCGCCACATCCATCAAGCCAACCTCGCACAAGACTTACTGAACGAACACTTGCAGCTTTCTGTTCATACGTATCGGCTTTTCAAACAACTTACCGACGAAGTGCTACTGGGCAGCACGGCCAACCAGAGTGTGGTGCGCAACAAGCGTCAAGCGATCGCGGAATCGCTGGGCAAAATTAAAGCACTGGAGATAGAACAGCGCGACGCAATAGGCGAGGAATTTGCACCCGGCGCGGTGGAGGACACCGTAGAACTGGAACAGCTTATCGACCTGATCATTCGAGACTTTACGTCGGCACTGCAGTTACCGCCCAGCTCCGAGCGCTCGCAGCGCGTTGACGCGATCCTGGAGGAGCGCATTGACGTTGGATTTCGCGAACAAGTGAATGCAGCCCTGGCACGTCAGCGCTCGGTCGTTGCGCTGATGAACAACCGGATTCAAAGCGTTCATTCTCAAGCCCTGGGCGTTGCCGTTGGGCTGGTACTGATTACTACCGTGCTGGGCCTGGCAATGGCATGGGTATTGGTGCGAGGGATTGCGCGGCCGCTGGATACCCTGAACCACGCTGCCAACCTTTGGATTGACGGCAAATTTGACTACCGCATTCCATCCACCCCCGATGCGGAGTTCAACCAGATCAGCACCAATTTCAATACGATGGCGGAGCGCCTCGCCCGATTTACCGCCCAGCAGGCACGCACCGAGCGCGAATTGCAGGAGGCCGTGGATTCCAGAACGCGAGAATTGATGGAGGCCAACCAAGCGCTGGAGCGCTCGGACAATGTGCGGCGGCAATTTTTCGCCGACGTTAGTCATGAGTTGCGAACCCCACTCACCGTCATTCGCGGTGAGGCACAGGTTGCACTGCGTGGCGACTCCCGAACCAAAGCAGACTATCAGGATGCCCTGGCCATTGTGCTCGAGCAGTCTATCGGCCTCAGCCGACTGGTTGACGACATGTTATTTATCGCCCGAACAGACGCCGAGCGAATTCGCTTAATGCGCGAAAACGTGGCGCTGAATACGCTACTGGAAAGCGTGGTCAAAGAGTCGAGTGTGCTAACGGCCGATAATCACGTCGCGATACACACAAACCTTGACCCTGCCATTCCCGATTTACTGCTCGACCCGGCGAGAATTCGTCAGCTGTTGGTAATTCTCATCGACAATGCCCGACGCTTTAGCCCCTCCCAGGGATGCATTCACCTGCAAACAAAACGCGAAGATCAAGGCGTTGTAATCACCGTTGAAGATCAGGGGCCGGGCATCGACCCTCAGGAATTGCCCTATATCTTCGACCGGTTTTTCCGCGGCACCTCAGCCAATAGTCGCGACAACAGTGAAAGTGCAGGGCTCGGTTTGGGCCTGGCAGTTGCCAAAGCGATCGCACTGGCCCACGGCGGCGATATCCGCGCAGACAGTCACCCCGATAGCGGCACGACGATGACCATCACCTTACCAATACGACCATGAAGCTGTTAATTGTTGAAGACGACAAACGACTGGCGGCAATGATCTCGCGAGGCATGTCCTCGGAGGGCTATTCCTGCTCGATTGCGGAAAATGTGGCAAGTGGGCTCGCCGCCGCAACAGACGTGGACCTTATTATCCTCGACCGAATGCTGCCCGGTGGTGATGGCGTAGAACTTTGCCGTCAGCTGCGCGCCAAAGGCAACCGCGTGCCGATTATTATGCTCACCGCGCTGGCCGACGTGGATGAGCGCATCGACGGCCTGCGCGCCGGCGCCGATGACTACCTGGGAAAACCCTTCGACTTTGAGGAGCTGCTTGCGCGCGTGGAAGCACTGGTGCGACGAGCCGCCCCCCAGGTTGAAAGCCCCAAGCTGCAATGCGGAGACCTGTCCATTAACACCGAGGAACATACTGCGCAGCTGCGCGGGGTGGACGTGCCCCTCACTGCCCTGGAATTCGACCTTCTTAAATTGTTAGCCCGCCACCCCAACCGTTTTTGGTCCCGTGAACGAATCATGAGCCGCGTGTGGCCCAGCACGGCGGAGCCCGAAACCAATGTTGTTGATGTGTATATCAGCCGACTGCGCCGAAAGCTCAGCGCAGCGGGCGCGACGTCCATCATTGAGACCCGGCGCGGCGTGGGCTATCGCTTGCTCAGCCCGGTAAACGACTAGGGCGCCTCCCCAACGGCTGTTCAGCCATCGTCATCTTCGCGACTCTCACGGCACTGCCAGGAACTGGCCAAAGTCGTGCCGAAACGTATCTTTGTTTACAATGCGCGCCCCGTGCGCAAATCAGCCAGGCAGGAAGTGGCCAGGCACTGATGCGAGCGCCGAGTGTTTTAATGGAGCCCCCATGAAGAAAGTTGTCGTCATCGCGATAGTATTCGCTGCGTATGTCGCCGCATCGCCCTACCTCACCGCATACCAACTGTTCACGTCTGCAGAAAACAAGGATGCCGAGGCGCTGGCCGAAAACATCGAATTCCCGATCCTGCGGGAAAACGTAAAAAGCCAGTTAAACGCCTCCCTTTCGCAGCAGCTCGCCAGCGCGGGCAATGACAACCCCTTTGCCGCCATGGGCGCCGCATTTGGCTCGGTGGTCGTCAATTCTATGGTGGATGCGTTCATCACCCCTGAAGCCATTGGCCGCATGCTCGACACCAACGAGGGCCAGCAAGCCAAAAGCCGCGAGCAACAAGAGGCGCAAAAAGCAGAATTCAGAGAAACGTTTAAAGACACCAAATTGGCATACGCCGCCTGGGACACCTTTCATATCACGCTGCATGAAGGCACTTCAGAGCAAGGCGTTTTCGTGTTAAGCCGACGCAACTTGGGCTGGAAACTGACCAATATTATTATGAATTTTTAATGCCTCGTAACTTGCTAAGCCAGCGATGAGGGTACAGGCTGCGTGCTTCGTATAGCGCATTTTAGACGCGACAAATAATAACGATTACTCGAGGTCAGCCATTTCATGGGGCCACTCAAAGGCTTGCGAATAATAGAGATTGCCGGCATTGGCCCCGGGCCCTTTGCCGGTATGTTGCTGGCCGATATGGGTGCGGAGGTCATACGCATTGAACGGCCAACAGGGCCGACCTTCCCGCTCGACGCCAAACTGGACTTTATGAATCGCGGCAAACGCTGCATCAGCCTTAACTTAAAACACCCCCAGGGGATCGATGCGGCGCTAAAGCTGTGTGAGTCGGCAGACGGCCTGATTGAGGGCTTTCGCCCGGGCGTTACTGAAAAACTGGGCATCGGCCCAGAAGACGCAACCGCAATCAATGAGCGATTGGTCTACGGCCGGATGACCGGCTGGGGACAACAGGGGCCCTGGGCGCGCGAGGCCGGTCACGACATCAATTACATCGCCATTTCGGGTGCGCTGTATTCAATAGGCGAAAAGGGAGGTAAGCCAATATTGCCTCTCACCCTAGTCGGCGACTTCGGTGGCGGCGGTATGCTGCTTGCCTACGGCATGGTTTGCGCGCTGCTGGAGGCCAAAACCTCCGGGAAAGGGCAAGTCGTCGACGCCTCGATCTTAGATGGTAGCACCACGCTGATGGCCACCTTCTTCTCGACGCTGCAAACCGGCTTCTGGCAGGAGCAGCGCGGCAGCAACATCCTCGATGGCGGGGCGCCTTTCTATGACACCTATGAATGTGCAGACGGCGAGTACATTGCCATCGGCGCGATAGAGCCCCAATTTTATTCGGCGATGCTGAGCGGGCTCGGCCTTAGTGAAGAAGCGCTCCCCCACCAGATGGACCAAAAATACTGGCCAGAGATGAAAGCCAAAATAGCTGCCGCGGTGGCAACCCGCAGCCGCGACGAATGGGCCGAGCAATTCAGCGGTAAGGAAGCCTGCGTAACCCCAGTGCTGAAAATGTCTGAAGTGGCGGAGCATCAGCATGTTCGCGAGCGCGGGGTGTTGCTTGATATCGACGGCGTACAGCAGCCTGCCCCCGCCCCCCGCTTTAGCCGCACCCAACCGGACGTGCCCCACCAGGCCCATGTACTGGGGGCGGATAATCACGACATCCTATCCAGCCTGGGCCTCGACCCTGAGGCCATGAAGCAAGCGGGAGCAACCTAGGGCCAGTTAACAGGCCCCAATGCCCTAGCGACACTCGGCGAACTGTCACCAAGGCGACAATTACACACCTCCCCTTTTGATATGATTCAGCCCGAAAGCGCGATTGCTGCGCCTGACTAATAACTAAAGGGTTTCATCATGCGACTGTTTAAGACTTTGCTGCTGTCATTGCTGGTGGTGGTTGCCATCGCACTGTTTCTTCTCTCCCGGCCGTTGAGCCCCGTAGGCCCGCAGCTGGCGGCAAACACGCCGATCGACCCCGACACCACCACGCTGCGCAACGCCGTTGTTGTCGGCAGCAACTGGGATGGAACGGCCGAAGTTTTCGACCCGGAGACCTTTGACGTGCTGGCGCGTTTTAATCTAGTGCCGGATATCGACGAGCGCTTCGCCGAAATTAATGACAGCCTGTACCGCCGCATTGCCGCGCGTTTTATTCGCCACGTAATTGGTGAAGGCAACGACCAGTTGGTCGACGACTTGTTTCCATCTAAAGATGGCCGCTACCTCTATGTGTCGCGCCCCAGCCTTGCCGATGCCATCGCCCTGGATGTACTGACCGGGAAAATTGCCTGGCGCACCAAAGTGAAAGGTGTGCGCTCCGATCACGCAGCGCTGTCGCCGGATGGCAGTATTTTCCTGATTTCCGCCTCAACGGGGGGCGTTGTACACGCCATTGATACCGCCACCGGCGAGATCGTCGACAATTTCTATCCCGGCGATCAGCCCCATGAAAGCAATTACTCCAAAGACGGCCAGCGCATTTATCACGCTTCGATTGGCCGCGTGTTCGTCCCCACCACGTCTGACTGGCTGGATTGGCTGAAGGGCGAGCGGCGCTTTGTGATAGCCGACGCCAACAGCTACGAGGTGCTCAACACCATTGATATGCGCGAAAAGCTCGAAGAGTACGGCATGGACTGGGTGGACTCAGCAGTGCGGCCAATGGCGGTAATGCCCGATGAGAGCTTCGCCTACCTGCAAATCTCTTTCTTTCATGGCTTCTTCGAGTACGACCTGAAGGCGCACCGCATCACCCGTCACATCGACCTGCCAGTGCCGCCCCAAATTGCCGCCCTGCCACTGCGCAAATACCAGCTTAATTCCGCCCACCACGGGCTGGCGCTGAATCACGCTGGCACCAAGCTCTGCGTCGCGGCCACCATGTCCGGCTATGCCGCGATCGTTGACCGGGAAACCTTCGAATACAAGACCGTTACCCTGTCAGAGCAGCCACTGGGCTCCAAGCCGTATTGGTCAACAGAAAGTGAAGACGGCAGACACTGCTATGTATCCAGTAGCGAGCAGGACCGCGTGGTCGTCATCGACTTCGAAACCGCCGAACAGGTCGCCAGTGTGCCCGTCGGCAACCATCCCCAGCGCATTCGCACCGGCCAGCTACTGCTCGCCAACCCACAATAACGCCGCTGCCGCCAATGCCCGCTCATTGGCGGCAGCTCAAGCACAGCGATTCCCTATAGCCGGAAACCGCTCTCCGGCTTCCGCTCACCCCTTCTGGCCTTATAGCCCCCCGTTTGCAAACGGATAATTAATTCACTGGTAATTTATATTGTGAAGTAAACAGGTATCCTCTCCCCCTTGAGGAAGAGGACGAACAATGAATATAAAACCGTGGCTGCTGCTGGCAATCGTCAATTTTCTATCCGCCTGTTCCGAGCCGCCACCGCCCGTGCCCGAGGCTGCCGTTGAGCAGCTATCCGTCAACGTAAAACGCTTCCCCGCCGTCCCCTGGTCTTACCCACTGGAAACCTCCGGTGTGCTGCAGTCAGCGGAAACCGTCGATATTGCCGCAGAGGCTGCCGGCGTGGTTACTAAGGTTCTCGTCAAAGAAGGCCAAGCGGTTCAGCAAGGCCAGCTGCTCATGCGCCTGGATAACGAGAAGCAAAATTTGCGTGTCGAGCGCGCCCGCGCCATTCGTGCCAGCAGTGAGGCCGACATGGATCAGGCGCAGCGGCAATGGCAAAAATTCAGCCAATTGCGAGAAGCCGGCGCGGTCTCTGATGACCAGTTGGACAATGCGCGCTCCCACTACGACGCGCTGAAAGCACGGTTTCAGTCTGCGCAAGCGGAGTTAGAGCTGGCACAGCGAGAACTCGCCGACCGAGATATACGCAGCCCGATAGCGGGTGTGGTTGACGGCGAGCCCATCGAGCAAGGCGAGCGCGTACAACCGGGGCAGGCACTGATCGAGATTCAGGCCCAGGAAGCCCTGCAAGTCATCACATGGGTCAACCAGGCCGAAGTGAATCAGCTAAAGTTGGGCACCCCCGTGGAGGTGCGCAGCGATGCCAGCAATAAGGTGTACCGCGCCAGAGTAGAGGCGATTGCCCAGTCAGCCCACCCCCGCACGGGAAACTTTGAAGTAAAGTGCCGCCTGTCCGGCGCCGATGTGCTGCTTAGAGAGGGCATGTCAGCCAGTGTGCGCATAGACGTTGAAAGCAACCGTAAAGTGCTCTTTATTCCTCGCACAGCCGTGGTCGACAGACAGCGTAAGGCGGTAGTTTTTGTGGTCAACCAAGGAATCGCCGAGCGCCGCGAGCCCCGCTTTGGCCTACCCAGTGGCGACGAGATTCCGGTGCTGTCTGGCCTCGAGTCCGATGAAATGCTGATTCTTTCTCCCCTGGAACTGATTACCGACGGGCTAGCCGTTACTGTCGAGACTCAGCCATGAAGTCCTTTTACGCTTGGTTTATCGACCGCCCCCTGATCGTCAATCTGGTGATGATCATGGGCATTTTGCTGGGTTTTTACAGCCTGCAAACTGGCGCCATTAAAAGCGCCCCCGACCTGTCCAACGGCCGCTTTTCCATCACCACGCTGCGGCCCGGCGCCAGCGCCGAGAAAATGGAGCTCAGCGTTACTGTGCCGCTGGAGGAAGAGCTGGAGTCTGTCGACGGTATTCGCGAACTGCGCTCGAATAGCGCCGAAGGCATGTCGCTGATTCAGGTCAACGCCGACCCCGAGGCGGATAAGGCGCAGCTGGCCGAAATGGCCAGAGACCTGCAGCGCGCCATAGACCGCGCCCAATCCCGACTGCCGACAGACCTGCTGGAAAAACCCTTGCTAGTGGAAGCCAAGTCAGCAGACTTCCCTGTGGCCATAGTGATGCTGTACGGCCAAGCGCCGGAAGCCACGCTGCGCAAACTGGCGCGCTCGCTGCAAGATCAATTGCGCTCGCTTCGCGGTGTGCGCGGTGTCGACCGCCTGGGCTATCGCGACCGCGAAATCCATATTCAACTCGACCCGCTGAAACTGGACCGCCTCGGCGTGTCCTACGCAGAAATAGAACGCGCCATCAAAAGCCGCAATGTCACTGAAACGGGCGGCTCGCTGGCCTCCTTTGTCGGGGAACAAGACATCGTTGCAGTGGGCGAGTTTAGCGAACCCAAAGAAGTCGCCTCGGTGATCGTCCGCAGCGACGGCTACGGCAACCACTTGCGAATAAAAGACCTGGCAAAGGTGACCGAGGGCTTCTCCGAAGCCACCGTCTCGTATTACAAGGGCGGCTTGCAGGGCATTGTGCTCACCGTTCGCGCGCAGGCAGACAGCAACGACCTGACGCTGTCGGAAGATATTGAAAGCCTGCTCAATACATTTAGGAAAACCCTGCCCAGCACCGTGCAGTTATCGGTCGTCGACGACGGCGCCGATATTACCAAGGTGGTGATCTCGACTCTGCTGGACAACGCCATGCTGGGCGCGATCCTGATCACCCTGGTGCTGTTATTCTTCTTCCCCTGGCGCTCGACCTTCTGGGTTGTCGTCGGCATACCCGTCGCCGTGCTGCTCGGCATCGCGCTGATGCCGATCTTTGGCGTGACCTACAATACCGTCGCCTTCGTCGCCATCATTCTGATGCTCGGCCTGCTCGTGGATGACGCCATTGTCACCAGCGAGAGCATCTACAGCCACTTTGAATCAGGCATGTCGATTCGAGACGCTGCCGTGAACGGGGTAAACAGTGTTTCCAGCCCGGTTATTACCGGTGCCTTAACCACCGTGTTTGCCATGATGCCCCTGCTCCTGATCGGCGGGGAAGACGCCAAGTTTATGTGGGTGATCCCGGCAACCGTCGTGCTGATTATTCTCGCCTCGCTTTTCGAGTGTTTGATTTTACTGCCCTCCCACATCGCCGAATCGCTGAAACGCGCCGAGGCCGGGCGCGACAAGGCAAGCTGGTTTCGCCATGTGCAACACTTCTATGCCGCCACCCTGACGCCCATGCTGAGGCGACCCATGATCGCCATGTCGGGTGGGCTGACACTCTTTTTCCTGTCCATCGTCATGCTCTCACACTACCTGCAGTTTGAAAGCTACCCCGACACCGATGCCACCGACATCGTCATAGGCATTGAAATGCCCGCGGGCACGACTATCGATACCACGGCCGCCGTGATCAACCGCATTGAGCAACGCGCGCTGGAGACCATCCCCGATGGCATTATCACCGGCCACTTCTCTGTTGTTGGCGAATGGAGCGACCCAAACAGCAACGATATGATTCAAGTTAAATCTCCGTCGCTGGGTAAAGTGCAACTCACCCTGGTGTCCGGACGACACCGGGAGCTGAGCGCCGCCGAAATTCGCGACCGCCTCAAGCAACTACGACCGGAATTTACACAGGCGATTCGTTTCGTTGTGGAGATTGATAATGAGCAGCCGCCGGTGGGTACGCCGGTTGAAGCGCGGGTGATTGCCCACTCCGATGAAGTGCGCGGTGAGATTGCCGACGCGCTGATGGCCTGGCTGAGCGAACAGCGCGGTGTTACCGAGGTATGGACCAGCTACACCCCCGGCAAAAACCTGATCGAACTCAAACTGGATTATGCCGCAACCGCCAATGCCGGCATCGCAGTCGCGGATGTAACCCGCGCACTGCGCATTGCCTACGACGGTCTGCTGGTCGAAGAGTTGCAAACCGTCGAGGAGCGCATTCGCTATCGCCTGGAGCTACAGGACAAGTACCGCAACGACATCAATGCGCTGCGTTCACTCACTGTATTGAGCCCAAATGGCGAGCAAGTGCCACTGCGCAATATTGCCCAATTCCAGGTGCGCCAGGGCCAAGCGGTTATCGCCCACTATGGCGGTCGCCGCGCTGAAACCATCCGCGCGGAGGTGAACCGCGACCAACTGTCGGTGGTGGACATTAATCACCGCCTACAAGCCTGGTTAGATGAAAAACAATTTGCAGCGAAATACCCGGGAGTCCGGGTTGAGTTGGGCGGCGAACTGGTCGCACAGGCCGAAACCGCTGAGTCGATGGGCACCGGTCTGATGATTGTACTTGTCAGCATCTTTTTCCTGATGGTGTTGCTGTTCAACTCCCTCAGTCAGCCTTTGATTATTATGGCGGTCATCCCGCTGGCCTTTGTCGCCGTGCTGATCGTGCTAACCCTGCACGGTTTCGTGCTGGGCGTTTCGGCCATTGTCGGCTTCCTTGGCCTGGCCGGCGTGCTGGTGAACAGCTCACTGGTTCTGGTGGATAAAGTGAATAAGCTCCACCACCAAAGTGGGCAGCCAGGTGCGATTGTTCAGCGCAGCGCCATTGCCGAAGCCGCCGCCGTACGGCTACGCCCCATCTTAATTACCGCCCTTACCACCAGTGCCGGGCTCGGCCCTGCAGCCTACGGTATTGCCGGTGCGCACCCCACCCAGACGCCGATGATCATGGTGATGTTCTGGGGCGGGATTGTCGGCGCGATCACCACCCTGTATACCGTGCCGCTGATGCTGGCCATCGACAGCGATATCCGCCTCTGGTGGCAAAGCCAGCGCCAGCGACGCAGCAGTGCCGTCCAGTAGTGCTACGCCAGGCGCCGCGTTTGCTCGCCAGCAACGCGATGCGGCACGGCCTGATGGACAGCAAAGCCGGTAACATCCGGCCCTTCGCTTCGCGACGTATTAATACTGAACGACGAAAGGGTGATCTCCCATGGAAAAACGCAAGTTCAGGCCAGCCGAGCTGTTACGCAGCTTTGAACTGGTTCAGCAATACGGCGTGGCGAGCAGTGATAGCTGGGGGCGGGAATACGGCCCCATCAAGGTAAGTTCAGGGATCGATGGCTACACCATTACCCTGGAAAACCGTCGCGCATCGGTTACCGTTAATTTCCACAATACCCTGTCTTTTAGCAC
The DNA here is from genome assembly GCF_964011655.1 of uncultured Spongiibacter sp. Taxonomy (NCBI): domain Bacteria; kingdom Pseudomonadati; phylum Pseudomonadota; class Gammaproteobacteria; order Cellvibrionales; family Spongiibacteraceae; genus Spongiibacter; species uncultured Spongiibacter sp. The sequence goes on from NZ_CAXGPO010000012.1 coordinate 90,695, forward strand.
CACCGACCGCGCCGCACTGGAAAGCTTACACCGGGATATTGCCAACGTCAGCCGGGAGCTGAACGAGGTTGCCTAGCATCGCCGATAGCACGCTGCACGGGTAACGGCGGCCTGGCTTTTGCCCGGTCCGTCTCAAACTCACCCGCGCTAGTCTTTTACTAAGAACTGCGCCCGCGCCTTGGCAATGGGACGACCTGGGTCATCCTGCCAGGCTGTGATACTCACGTTGATCATTTTGCGCCCCAAAAATACCAACTCGCACCGACAGAAGGTTTCTTCAAATTTTCCGGCACGCACGAAGTCCACCGCAAAATCGACGATCTTAGGCGTACTGTCGCTACCTCCCTGACTCAACACATGAATCATCGCCGACAGTTCCATAAACCCGGCGATGGCACCGCCGTGCAAGGCAGGCAGAGTCGGGTTACCAATATTGCTTTTCCGCGCCGGCAGTAAAAAACAGCCGTCTTCGTTGATCATTTGGATGCCCAACGTTCGCGCATAGGGCACGCGGTCGATACGCGCTTGAAAATCGTCTGTCATTTACGCCCCTCCCTCTGTCGCTTCGGCACGTCGAAACTCTCGGCGCATCTCCTCAAACAGCGCTGACTCCATTCGGAAGAAATTACCTACCGCAGAGGCAATCGGATGTTGAACATCACCGTGATGGGCAAGAGCGCGGGTAAATATCACGCTCTCACTAACGCGGTACACCTCGGCATCGGCAATCACGCTTTTGCCCGGCGTCGCCGCACGCATGTAATCGATGCGCAGGTCGATCGTGGGTGTCATGCCCAGGTCATCAAGGGCGGTGGCCGCGGCAAACCCGCAGCAGGTGTCTAACAGCGCGGTAATAGCGCCGCCGTGAAGCACTCCTGTATCGGGGTCTCCAATTAGCGATTCTCGATAGGGCATACTCATTTGCACGTGGTGGTGCTCTACGGCCTCGACAGCGATACCCAAGGTCGTGAAATGATCGCCGGGGTTCGACTGCAGTACCACATCCACAAAGCGACGTAACTCTTGAAGGTCCAGAGCCATACCAACTCCCATTACAATTCAGCGCGGCAGTTTACCGAGACTTAATCGCCAAAAACAACTCGGCCGTTGCCAGGGCATCACTGAGTGCATTGTGAGCGGGATAAGCGGGCAAATGGTAGTGTTCGCGGCAATCAGCCAAACGCAGCTCGCCGTTGCGAACCGGTTGATGAGCGCGCTCACGGCGGCCGTGCTCAATTTGCAGGGTATCGACATAGGGCAGCAGCAAAGGCGCCGCTAGGTGCGTCTGACAAAGTGCGTTGAGAAAAGCGATATCCAGCTCAGCGCAGTGAAACAGCAACACTCGGCCGGAGGCGGCCTTGAGCAGGGCTTGCAACACCTCCGCCGGGGGTTCACCGCCTACCCGGTCGCAATCGCGCAGTTGGTGGATAACGGCACTTTCGCCCACCAGCGATTCAGCGCGTAAAAGGTGGTGACGCGCCGCCGACAGGTCGATCTCACAATGAGTAATCGGCACCCAGCCAATACTCACGACTTCCCCTGTACTTGGGTCCAGCGAGGTCATTTCCAGATCGATTGCGAGGTAGGCGGCGTCTCTGGCGGGCGACTGCCAACAGGGCGGTGACAACTGCCAGCAGTCGCGCAACGCGCGCGCGGCACGCCGGCGATACTGATAGCGTTTAAATTGCAGGCGCAGCGCCTGACAGAACGCCGACATGTCAGTTACCCGCTCGGTAGCGCAGCTTGATAATATCCTCGGCCTGATGAACCACCCTGAATGCCTGCTTTAAGTGGCTGCGCTGCAACCGGGTAAGCTGGCGGGGGTCGCAGTAATTATCGGGCTCGTCGCCAGCGGCAATTTGCGCGGCCTGCTGTTGCAAACGGATGCCATTGATCAATGTAAATGCATCCTCAAGATTGCGACTATCTGCCAAGCTCATCTGACCCGCGCGCGCCAGGGCCTGCAAGCGCTTGTGGGTATTTACCGCGGGGATACCGTTGGCCAGCGAATGCAGCCGGGCGAGCTCTATCACCGGCAGCACGCCGCGTTTTTTCAGGTCGAGGCTGTGTTGGTGTTCGCCGCTACGCTCCAGCAGAAAACGGCCAAACATGCTTAGCGGCGGCGAGCTTGCCAGAACATTCTCTGCCAGCGCGGCGAGGAAAATAGTATTGCGCTGGCTGTGGGCCAACATATGTTGCTGCAAGGCCTCAGCCAGGCTGCGGCTGCCGGCAATGGCGCGCAGGTCGAAGAAAATACTGATGTGCATCACTGCACTGGCGCTGGGGCTGGTCATCCAGCCGTCGACCATCGCCTCCCAATCGGCGGCGCGCTTGCGCCACTTTTCCGACTTGGCCATCACGTCACCCGGACAGTAATCATAGCCGCAGTCATTAAGCCCAGCACAGACAAAGTCGGCGAGTTTCGCAAACCACGCCATGTCGTCGTCGGTTGCAGAATTATCAATCAGCAAACCGTTGTCCTGATCACCACCGAGTAACTGCTCGCCCCGAGCCTGGGAGCCAAAGCCCAACCAGCAGTAGTCGCAGGGAGCGGGGCCAAGCGATTGTTCGGCAAGGTCGATAAGCCGCCGCGTCAAGGCATCACTTACCGCGGTTGTCATTTGCGTAATCTGCGTCACCGGCGTATCGGCCTCTACCCATTGGCGGAACAGGTTCGGCAGGCGCGCTAGTTGCTCCTGAAGCGCTGTAAGACTGCTCAACCTCGATACTCGCTGCACAAAGTAGATCGGGTCGTCTTCCCTTGCCACGTTGACATCGGAGGTGGTCAACACACCGAGCAGCTGTTTCGCCTCGCCCAATACCGGCAGGTGGTGCACGCCGCGATTGGTCATCTCCAACACGGCATCGAAAAGTGTTGCATCACTTGCCAGGGCGCAGGGGTTCTCGGTCATGATGCTGGCCACGGTTTGATCTGGCGATAGCCCTAGGGCCAATACGCGGCTGCGCAAATCGCGGTCGGTGACGATGCCCAGTAGGGTTTCATCGCGGGTCACAAAGGCCGAGGACACGCGGCGCTCGGTCATTGCCTGTGCGGTTTGCGCTATCGATGTCTCCGGGGCAACTTCGAGCGGCTGTTGACTCATTACTGAGGTAACCGGCTGCATTAGAAACGACGGCTGGCCGCGAAAGCGCGCGGCGCGACGCAATAGCCGCTCACTGCGCGCATGGAAAAAGCGGTCTATATGGCGATGTTGGCGCCGCAAACTGCGCAGCGCATCGTCCGGCAAGCGGTATATCAAGCAATCTTCTATGGCAACGAAATAGCGCGACTGTGTGACTTCGCCGTCGCGACTGTGGCCATTCAGGGAAAAACTTTCCCCACTCTCAAAGCGCTGCAGTAAGCCGCTCTCCTGCTGTTCATCAACAACGCCGCTACGCAGGATATACAGGCCGTCGCCATCCATCGCACTAAAGCGGTGATGGCGTCGCACATATTTGATACGGAGCTGACGAGCAACGTCTTCCAGTGTCTGTGGGTCAAGGCTATCAAAGGGCAAACATTCGGCGAGAAAATCACTCACCAATGCCAGCTCTGCTTTATCACTCATTTGCGCCCCCTGGATCGAAAGTGTTACTGCTGGCCGCCGCGAAAATCTCGCTCAAAGCTGGTTTGGTAGACGGTAAATTCCAACCCTGTTTGACCAAAGTACTTTGCGCCATCGGCGGTCGCCACGACGCGCAGCTGTGGCGCCTCGGTCGCAGGTACTGAGGTGCGAATTAACCAGACCTTGCCATCGGCGGATTCGGCTTCCATATCCATAGGTGGGTAATCCACGGCACTGTCCGGGGCAATGGAAATTTTAGCGCCCTGCAAGGGGAAGGCAGATTCTAAACGCAGCTTAATTACGTGCTCACTGCGAAACTCCGGCCGCAGCGTCAGTGCAAAGTTGCCGTTCTTGAGGGTGCATTCGCCACTCTGATATCGGCATTTAGACATCGCAGCCAATTTATATACAGCGCCTGCTTCGGCTTTATGGGGCCGCTCGCTCACCATTCTATCGACACCAAAATAAGCGATGATCGCCAAAATCGGCGTAACAATTAATGCGGTAATCGTGTGTTTGCTGGTAAGAATTGATGTCGCACTCATTGCGCAGATCCCTTGTTATTGTGTGTTCGACTTTTACTATCATCCTTGGTCGAGTGAATTTCCATACTCGTCGAGGAAAAAAAAAGCAGGCCCCTGACGGTGCCTGCTTTGTATCGACCGCTAGTGTCGGCTTAGTGATCCTGCGCCGCACTAACACCAACAGGAACGCGGATGTGCTCAACAAGTTCCTGCACTTCTGCTGGCGGTGCTTTGGTCACTGCAGACACCGCAAAGGCAACCGCAAAGTTCACCACGGCACCCACTGCACCAAACGCGTTGGGTTCAATGCCAAAGAACCAGTTCGCTGGCATATCGCCCAAGAAGGCGGTGCTGGCCACGAACATAATGCCTTTGTGCTGGAACACGTAGAACAGGGTGACACCGATACCTGCAATCATCCCGGCAATAGCGCCTTCTTTGTTGATGCGGCGATTAAAGATACCCATCATCAACACGGGGAAGATCGAGGAGGCCGCCAAACCAAAGGCCAGTGCTACCGTACCCGCCGCGAAATCAGGTGGGTTGAAACCGAGGTAGCCCGCAAAGCCAATCGCACCTGCCATGGCAATTCGGCTGGCTCTAAGCTCTGCTTTTTCGGAGATGTCAGGCATTAATACGCCCTTCAACAGATCGTGGGAGATCGCTGATGCAATTGCCAGCAACAAGCCTGCCGCAGTAGACAATGCCGCTGCGAGACCACCCGCTGCCACGAGTGCAATAACCCAGTTGGGTAGCTTGGCTATCTCAGGGTTTGCCAACACCATGATGTCGCGATCGACTTTGACCATTTCATTGGTCTCCGCACTCGCGGTGTATTGTATGCGGCCATCACCGTTTTTATCTTCGAACTCAAGAAGACCGGTTTTTTCCCAGTTTTTAAACCACTGTGGGCGCTCTTCATAGGCAAGGTTTTGTTCAGCACTTGGCGGCGCAATGGTGTTGTGCAGGTTCAAACGTGCCATGGCTGCCACTGCCGGCGCAGTTGTGTAGAGAATGGCAATAAACACCAGTGCCCAACCCGCTGAGGTACGCGCATCTTTTACTTTAGGCACCGTGAAGAAGCGGATAATGACGTGGGGCAAGCCCGCCGTACCGATCATCAGCGACAGGGTGTACACAAACATATTCAAGGTACTGCCGCGAACATTGTTGGTGTAGTCGGCAAAGCCCAACTCGGTAATCACCTGGTCCAAGCGGTCGAGCAAGTATACGTCGGTACCACTGATCGTACTGCCCAAGCCGAGCTGCGGGAAGGGATTGCCGGTTAAGTTAAAGGAGATGAAAAAAGCGGGAATGGTGTAGGCCAGAATTAACACACAGTACTGCGCAATCTGCGTATAAGTAATGCCCTTCATGCCACCGACAACGGCGTAGACAAAGACGATAGCCATACCCACCAGCAGGCCGACTTCATAACTCACTTCCAGGAAGCGCGAGAAGGCAACCCCTACCCCTTTCATCTGGCCGATAACGTACGTCACCGAACAGATAATCAAGCAGACAACGGCAACGATACGCGCAGTCCTTGAGTAGAAGCGGTCGCCAATGAACTCAGGTACCGTGAACTTGCCGTATTTACGCAAGTATGGCGCCAGGAACATGGCCAGCAGCACGAAGCCGCCCGTCCAACCCATTAGGAAAACTGAGCCGCCGTAGCCCATATAGGCGATCAGACCGGCCATTGAGATAAACGACGCCGCGCTCATCCAGTCAGCGGCAGTTGCCATGCCGTTAGCAACGGGGTGAACACCACCGCCGGCTACATAAAAGTCTTTCGTCGAACCGGCGCGCGCCCAGATGGCGATGCCGATATAAATGGCGAAGGTAAACCCCACCACAATATACGTTAATGTTTGAAGTTCCATGATGGCTGCCTCTTATTATGCGTCGTCATCTACGCCGTATTTACGGTCGAGATCGCCCATTTTTTTTGCGTAGATAAATGTCAGTGCCACAAAGGTGTAAATTGACCCCTGTTGCGCAAACCAAAAGCCCAATTTGAATCCACCCAAGCGGATGGCATTGAGCTGCTCTACAAACAGGATTCCGCATCCATAAGACACGATGAACCAGATCACTGACAGCCAGAGCATCAACGTGAGGTTTTCACGCCAGTATGCTTTCGCCATTTCTTTCGATTGAAACGCCATTGTTATTCTCCTTTATTCGTCTGAATCACGGCGACATACTCTTTATGCGCTTTGTTGTCGCCGCAAACCATTCGACTTTAGTCAAGAGCGGGACGCTCAGAACACGTACTTCACACTAAACTGCAAGCGATCCAGCTCACCGCTGTCGTCGCCGTTAATGCTGCCTTCAATGTGTTTTTCGCCGTGGATCAGCTCAGCGCCCAGGGTAAGTGCCTTAACCGGCGAATACAGCAAGTTGGCGTGAGCACTGCGGTAAGTGCTTGGCGTACCAGCGGGCGCGTTGCTAGGCTGGTCGGCTTCGCTGGCTGACAACACAAAGCTGCTGCGCCACTTGGGTGCCCAGAAGTGGCGGTAGGCGACAAAGCCACCCACAGTGTCCAGCAGATCGATATCGCCATTGCTTTCAATGTAACCATCGCGGAAGCTCTGCAAACCCAGGTAGCGGCCGAGGTTACCGGCGTTCAACTGGAACTTGAGGTCATCCTGACCCATCTGCCATTTACCCGAAAAGCTCACCCCATAACCGATCTCGCTCTCGTCACCTTCAATGGGTTGCGCAAGGTTATTGGTAAAGTTCTCTTTGTAAGCAATCTCACGCAGCACCGTTGCCACGCTATAGCTCAGGTCGCCTGACTTACCGTTATAACGAACAACGACATCGGGCAGACTATTGTTGTCAAAATCACCGCCGCCCGCGGCGCCACTAGTACCGCCATAGAGGCCAGTGGACGGGTTTTCCACAGCAACCATCAACGAACTGCCGTTCCCCATACCGTGGGTCCAGCGCAACTGCGCCTGGCGCTCAAATACTGTGGCCACCGGGCCAACAAAGTCCAGGGTCTCCGGCAGGCTCGCCACGTTAAAGAAAGTGCCCCAGGTTTGACCGGCAAGGAAGGAGCTGTCTTTGTCGTACTGCCAGCTTACAAAGGCATGGCGAATGCGCGATACCGCAGAATTACTGAGCCGCTCATCGCCGATTTGGTTAACGCCGAAGTCCATCTCTACATGGGTGGAGATGGTACCGGCATCGGTCTGCGTCGCCGTTTTAAACCAAATGCGCGAGTACGTGGCTTGCATATCGAAATTGGCGTCGCCTGATTCACCACCGATGGGAATAACGGAAGGTACGAGGAAGTCATCGCCGACAGCCGCCAAGGCTCTTTCACCACCGCTGTATTGGCTCGCCATAGCATCAAGTTTTATATAGCCGCCAAACTTGAAGCTGGTATTGCTCGACGCCTGCGCCGTGGATTCAGCCAGCGCCGCTTCTAAGCGCTGCACGCGCTGCTCCAGCGACTCAGCGGAAACGGAACCCGCGGCAACGGCCAGTGGCAGTGCCGCAAGAGCAGGTAGATATCGAGATGCGAAAGTGCGCTTTTTATTGCTTTGCATAAGAGTGTCTCCCGGTTGTTTTTATGTGTCACTAGAGGTTATAGGCCGACTTTGCAAAGCTGCGTATTAGCCATTAGTCAAATATCGACGAAAGTCTAAGAAGGGAGGGATCTGCCGCTCGACCAAGGTCTAATAGCGAAAAAGGCGCTCGCGGAGAATACTGTGTGACATAACAAGAACGCACACCTTGAACCGAGGGCACAGCCATGACAGAGCAACGCTACCCCATCAAAGAGTCGATTCGCGAGAATGCTTATATCTCTGCAGACGATTACCAGGCCATGTATGAACAATCGGTCAATGACCCCGATGCGTTCTGGAAGCAGGTATCGGAGCGAATCAGCTGGCACCAGGCACCGAGTAAAATAAAGAACTGCAGTTTTGATAAAAACGATCTTTATATTAAGTGGTTTGAAGATGGCGTACTCAATGCCTCTGAAAACTGTTTAGACCGACACCTCAGTAAGCGCGGCGAAAAACTCGCGCTGCAATGGGAGCCGGATGAAGAGGGCCAAGCCTCACGACAATTCACCTATAACGAACTTCATCAAGAAGTCTGCAAACTCGCCAACGGCCTGAAGAGCCTGGGCGTTAAAAAAGGTGATGTGGTTACTCTTTATATGCCAATGGTTCCGGAAGCCGTTTTCGCGATGCTCGCCTGTGCACGCATTGGCGCCATGCACTCGGTGGTTTTTGCCGGCTTCTCGCCAGAAGCGCTGGCAGGACGCATTAGCGATGGTCAATCGGCATTGGTGATCACCGCCGATGAAGGTCGTCGCGGCGGCAAAGCGGTTCCCCTGAAGCAAAACGTCGACGAGGCCATAGAACTGTGCTCTCCGGCCTGCGTTGAAAAAGTTCTGGTGCTCAAGCACACCGGCGCCGATATTCACTGGCGCGCCAACCGCGACGTGGAATACCACAGCCTCGTTGAGCAGCAGTCAGCCGTTTGCCCTCCCGAGCCGATGAACGCCGAAGATCCGCTGTTCCTGTTGTATACCTCTGGCTCAACCGGGAAACCCAAAGGCGCGGTACACACCACCGGCGGCTATATGGTGTACACCTCTCTGAGCCACCATACGGTGTTCGACTACAAAGCGGACGAAGTCTACTGGTGTATGGCCGATATCGGCTGGATCACTGGGCACAGCTACGCGGTATATGGCCCGCTCAGCAACGGCGCCAGCTGCATCATGTATGAAGGTGTTCCCAACTACCCCGATTGCGGCCGACTGGGCCGGATTATCGATAAATATCAGGTGAACACCTTGTACACCGCACCCACCGTGATCCGCGCACTGATGGCCAAGAGCGAGGAAGCCACCGCTACCAACAGCCGTGCGTCACTGCGCCTGCTCGGTACCGCCGGAGAGCCAATCAACCCAGAGGCCTGGGGCTGGTTCCACGACGTCTTTGGCGAGGGTCGCTGCCCTATACTGGACACATGGTGGCAGACCGAAACCGGCGGCATGATGATTGCCCCGATGCCGGGCGCCACAGAATTGAAGCCCGGCTCAGCCACTCAGCCGTTCTTCGGTGTACAACCAGCACTGCTGGATAACGACGGAAACGTATTGGACGGCGCCACCGATGGCAACCTGGTCATTTGCGACAGCTGGCCCGGGCAAATGCGCACCATCTTTGGCGACCACCAGCGCTTCATCGATACCTACTTCTCCACCTTCAACGGCTACTATTTCAGCAGCGACGGTGCCCGCCGCGATGCTGATGGCGACTACTGGATCACCGGCCGCGTGGACGATGTGCTCAATGTCTCTGGTCACCGCATGGGAACTGCCGAGCTGGAAAGTGCATTGGTTGCCCACCCGAAAGTGACCGAGGCCGCCGTGGTTGGCTTCCCGCATGAGATCAAAGGCGAAGGCATTTATATCTACGTTAGCCTGCAGCAGGGCGAGCAAGGCGACGACGCCCTGTTGCAAGAGTTGAAGCAGTGGCTGCGCCGCGAAATCGGCCCGATTGCCTCTCCCGACGTGATTCAATGGGCCGACGACCTGCCTAAAACGCGCAGCGGCAAGATCATGCGCCGAATTCTGCGCAAGATCGCGGCCAACGAGTACGACGCCCTGGGCGATATCTCCACGCTTGCCGATCCCTCAGTTGTTGCACGGCTTATTAGATCGGAAGAGCGTCTGTAGGGAAAGAGTG
>NZ_CAXGPO010000013.1:0-75474 GCF_964011655.1 uncultured Spongiibacter sp.
CGCCGCTACCGCCGCCCATGCCGGGGATAGGCAGAGCGTCTAAACCGGGAATGCTTGGCGCGCCGCCACCGCCGAGGCCGGCGAGGGCATCAAACAACGGTGCCAGGGCATCCAGTCCGGGTGCGCCGCCGCTACCGCCGCCCATGCCGGGGATAGGCAGAGCGTCTAAACCGGGAATGCTCGGTGCACCGCCACCGCCGAGGCCAGCGAGGGCATCAAACAAGGGGGCTAAAGCGTCCAGTCCGGGTGCGCCGCCGCTACCGCCGTCCATGCCGGGAATAGGCAGAGCATCCAGGCCGGGCAGGCTTGGCGCGCCGCCACCGCCAAGACCAGCGAGGGCATCAAACAAGGGGGCTAAGGCGTCCAGTCCGGGTGCGCCGCCGCTACCACCGTCCATGCCGGGAATAGGCAGAGCATCCAGGCCGGGCAGGCTTGGCGCGCCGCCACCGCCAAGACCAGCGAGGGCATCAAACAAGGGGGCTAAAGCGTCCAGTCCGGGTGCGCCGCCGCTACCGCCGTCCATGCCGGGAATAGGCAGAGCATCCAGGCCGGGCAGGCTTGGCGCGCCGCCACCGCCAAGACCAGCGAGGGCATCAAACAAGGGGGCTAAGGCGTCCAGTCCGGGTGCGCCGCCGCTACCACCGTCCATGCCGGGAATAGGCAGAGCATCGAGACCGGGCAGGCTTGGCGCGCCGCCACCGCCGAGACCGGCGAGGGCGTCAAATAAGGGTGACAGGGCGTCTAAACCCGGGGCACCACCGAGAGAATCGAGCCCGGGGAGGCCGCCGTCGGGTAAGCCGTCAAGCCCTGGCAGTCCGCCGCCACCCAGTGAATCCAGGGGCAGGGCGCTAAGGCCGGGAATGCTGCCCAGCAGGCCAGTCAATGCGTCCAGTGGCAGAGGAGCGGTTTGCGCATGTCCCGCGCTAGAGGCCGCGAGCGCAACGCTCAGGGCCAGGGTGTTTTTAATCTTTTTAAATGGCATGAGAAGTCTCCCTTCATCCTTAATTATTACTTTGAGCGGAGCGAGATCACGACACCGCCTGTCAGCGAGATACGTCTAGGTGTCGGCCTAGAAATATCACGGACAACGCTTGTTGCGTCTTAGTTATGATTTGAACAGGGGGTACTACGAATGTACCTAGGTATTTACCCTTATATTGGTCGGCGTGCTGAGTGAGTCACATCTTCAACAAGTGATGGCGTTCTTGATCAAACGCATGTTTTGTTGATGAGGGGCTGTGTTTGAATGGGTGCCTGGAAAGGAGAATCCCTATGCAAGCACTTCCCCATTTGTACACGGTCAGTGGTCGCGCCGAGGCGGCTTCCGACGTTAGCTTGAGCGCGCCAGGGCTGGAAACCCTGCTATCGGCACCGCCCGCTGAATTTGGCGGCCCGGGAGACAAATGGTCGCCGGAAACGCTGTTGCTGGCATCAATGGTCGATTGTTTTATTTTAACTTTCAAGGCGGTGGCCCGGGCCTCTCATCTTGAGTGGTTGAGTCTGTCCTGCGAGGTCGATGGCACTTTGGAGAAAAGCGACGGTGCTGTCCGCTTTACGCGTTTCCTTACCCGCGCTCGCCTGCACATACCGGAGGGCGTCAGTGTTGAGGTGGCTGAGCGCCTGCTGCATAAATCTGAGAAAGCCTGCCTAATCGCGAACTCTGTTAGCGGCGAGAAGGTATTAGAGGCCGCTGTCAGCGTGGTGACATAGTTTCTGCCCTTGCGGTGTTGTGCATCTCAGCGGGACGTTGGCAGGCTGAGCGGTTATGCTTGGGCGCTAATCACGTTGATGAGACTGCCAATGAAAACACCTGCTATCTTGTTGTGCGCATGCCTGTTCGCGATGCCGGGTTATGCGCAATCTGCTGATGAGAAACACGCACTGGTTGATAGCTTGCTTGAGCTGACGGGCCAGTCAGTGCCGACCATCGCCAGCCAATTTTCCCGCCTATTTAACGACAGCCTGACCCGTCAGTTACGGGCCAGTTACCCGAATTTACCGGCAGCGGCGAACAGTGTGGTTAAAGAAGAGGTTGATGCGGTGATATACAGCCAGCTCATTGCCAGCGATGCCTATGCCAATGCGATGCGCGAGATTTACACGGAGGCATTGACTGGGCCTCAGCTCCGTGAGCTATTGACGTTTTATCGCAGTGATCTCGGAAAAACGTTACTGCGCGTCACCCCGGAAATCAATTCGCGCAGCAGTCAACTGGGGCGAGAGTACGGTGAACGCCTATCTGCGGAGATTCGTCGTCGCGTTAGTCAGCGGCTAGAGAATGAAAAGCTCCTCTGACGAATCGTGCTAGGGGTTAATGCGAATACAAGGGTTGCTGATTTCCCCGCAACCTAGAAGGCCCGTTGTAAGTGGTAAGCGAGGCATGCGACGGACGTCCTTAAATAGTGAGTTGGCATGGAACGGTCGCATGAATTCCTGAAAATGACCCTCGATACGATGAGCGAGCATATCGCCGTCATCGACGAGACCGGCTTGATACTCTATGTGAACAGCCGTTGGCGGCAGTTTGCTGAGCAAAACGCCTGCGGTGCTCACTATGAGTGGAAGGGGCAAAACTACTTGTCGGTGTGCGACCGATCGGCGGAATCGGGAGACGAATTGGCGGGGGGCGCGGCGGCAGGCATTCGCGATTTGATTGGCAGTCAGCGCAACCATTTTTATCTGGAGTACCCCTGCGACAGTCCCGAGCAGTCGCGTTGGTTCATGATGCGCGTCACGCGTTTTTCTCTCTGTGATGTCAGTTACTTTGTCATTTCCCATCAAGATATTACCGAGAGGAAGCAAGCCGAAGAGCTGGTAAGCAAGCTCGCCCGCTCGGATGGTTTAACTGGCGTGGCGAATCGACGGTGTTTTGACGAGTTTTTGCGTAATGAGTGGCAGCGCTGCGCCCGCCTTGGGTTACCTGTTAGCCTGGCAATTATTGATATCGACTATTTCAAGCTGGTCAACGATACCTACGGTCACCAGTCCGGGGATGACTGCCTTAGGCAGGTAGGGCAGTTGTTGAGCCAGTTTGCTAAGCGCTCCACAGACATCTGCGCCCGCTACGGCGGCGAGGAGTTTGCGCTGGTGATGGGCAATACCTCTATTGAGCAAGCGCGGGCACTCCTTGAGCCTTTGAATGCCGCGATTAAGCAGCTTGCCCTTCCAAACAGAGCGTCGCCAATAGCACCGGTGCTTACCGCCAGCGTGGGCTTGGCCTGCTTAATTCCCAAGCCTGACAGCAGCGAGGATACGCTACTGGCCTTGGCCGATGCGCAACTCTATGCCGCGAAGGCTGCCGGGCGTAACCAGCTTGCGGCGGCGAGTTGAGGTATGCCTAGTGATGCCTTACAGATCTAAGTATTACCCCAGATGGCTGTCTCTACTATAACAGCTACCCTATGGTGCAAATTTTTCTATAAGGATTGTTGTTATGAAGGGATTCGCTCCTTTTGTTTGTTTGGGTATTTTGTCGTCTCCAGTGTTGGCGAATGAGCAAGATCCTGTCGTCTATGTTGGTGCAATCTACTCTCACATACTCTACGAGGCTGGTGATTTTGACGGTGATCTAGCTGCCTACGGTGCTTTGTTGGGTTTCCCCGTAAACGAGCATTTTGCAATTGAGCTACGTTATTTGGTCGGTGAAGAGGGGGAAACCACGAACGTAGGAAGCAGCGTAGACGTTAATGATATGTTGGGTGCCTACCTTCGCGCTGGTATGCCTCTTTCGGATCGCCTCTATCCGTATGCGTTGCTCGGTAAAAGTAAGTTTGAACTAAATGGCGGCGCCCCAGGTGATGGCGGTAAGAGTGGGTTGAGTTACGGCTTGGGTATGCAGGTTTCTTTTACTGAGTCGCCAGCGCTCATCAATATCGAGTATGCGAGTTTGCTAGACAGGGACGACTATGAGTTGACTGGTCTCACAGTAAGTCTGCAGGTGCAGTACTAGCTATCATAGGGCGGCGGACGCTCACAGTGTTGCCGCCAATGCGATGAGCTGTTCGCGTAGCCAGCGATGCCCCGCGTCGGCATTGGCGCTGCGGTGCCAGTAGAGCGTCATATCGAGTGTGGGGGTAAGCACAGGCAGGGGTTGCAGCGCTAAGCCGAGCAAGTCGGCGTAGCGCTCACCCAGTTGCTGGGGAAGGGTGAGCAGTAGCGATGATGCAGCCACGACGTGGCAGGCTGCATGGTAGCTCTGACCGCGTACCTGCACCTGACGTTTGAAGCCCTGTTGCTGTAACTGTATATCTTCAAACAGCGCTCCCTCCCGCCGCCCGGAAACACCGATATGTCGCGCCTGCAGGTAGCCTTCCATGGTGAGAGCGTGCGCGGCCAGTGGATGGTCGGCACGCATCAGTACGCAGAGTGGCTCACTGCGCAAGGGGCGCTGCTCAATACTGCTGTCGACAGTCTGGGGAACATCCACCGCTAATGACAACTCCCCAAGGGCGAGGTGGCGGCTGAGTTGATCCCGACGCAGCCGCCGGCTGTGTATAGAAAGCCCGGGTGCACTTGCTGAAAGTTGCTTGATCAGTGGCGGCAGCAGCAGGAATTCCATGGTGTCGCCCAGACCTAATACAAAGCGCCGGTGTGAGGCGCTTGGCTCAAAATGCTGCCCGCGGTGCACGCTGTCTTGCAACAAACTCAGCGCGGATTGGATGTCGTCGGCGATGGCGTCAGCGACCGGCGTTGGCGCGATGCTACGACCACGCCTGATGAACAGGGGGTCGTCAAAATGTTCGCGCAGGCGCGACAGGGCGTTGCTCACCGCCGGTTGGCTTAGGTGGAGGTCGCGGGCGGCTTCCGTTAACGAGCCAGCGCGGTAGATCGCGTCAAAAACGCGAAAGAGATTCAGGTCCATGGCGGCCACTCAATTCATTCATAATTAGAATAATAACTGATTTATAAAATAAATTAGACTGATGTTTTGAGTCGCCGTAATCTGGTTGGCTAAACCCGTAAGGAGCCGATCATGGATTTCAGTCTCAGCCCTCGTGCCCAGGACTTGCGCGACCAAGTTCGTCATTTCATTGATAACCATATTATGCCCGTTGAAGAGGCCGTACTGCCGGAGTTGCTGCTTAGCAAACACGGCGGTGACTGGGGGCAGTGGTCGGTGTTGCCGCAGGTGGAAGCACTGAAGGAGAAAGCCCGCGAACTTGGGTTGTGGAATCTGTTTTTGCCCGATGCCGAATTCGGCGCCGGCCTGTCAGTAAGCGAATATGCGGTGCTTGCCGAGCAAATGGGGCGTTCGCATTTTGCGCCTGAAGTCTTTAACTGCAATGCGCCCGACACCGGCAATATGGAGGTGTTGTGGAAGTATGGCAGCGAGGCGCAAAAAGCCCGCTGGCTCACCCCGTTGCTGAATGCTGAAATTCGATCGGTGTTCTTTATGACCGAACCGGATGTTGCCTCTTCCGATGCCACCAATATGGAAGCCACCATAGCGGTAGACGGCGACGAGCTGGTGCTCAACGGTAAAAAATGGTGGTCGACAGGGGTGGGTGATCCGCGCTGTGAAGTCGGCGTATTTATGGGGCTGAGCAACCCCGATGCCGCGCGCCACAGTCGCCATTCCATGGTGTTGGTACCGATGAATACGCCAGGCGTGACCATCAAACGCATGCTGCCGGTGTTTGGCGGCTTTGATGAGCCTATCGGTCACGGCGAGGTGTGGTTTGACAATGTTCGCGTGCCTAAAGACAACTTGATTTTGGGTTTGGGGCGCGGTTTTGAAATTGCTCAGGGCCGACTGGGGCCGGGACGTATTCACCACTGTATGCGCGCCATTGGCGCCGCTGAACGCGCATTGGAGTTAATGATTAAGCGCGGTCAGTCGCGGCAGGCCTTTGGCAAGCCGCTGATTAAGTTGGGCGCCAACCCCGAGCGTGTTGCCGACCTGAGAATTGCCATCGACCAAGCCCGATTGCTCACGCAATATGCCGCGTGGAAGATCGACCAGGTCGGCGCCATGGCGGCGCTCAGCGAAATTTCTGCTATCAAGGTGGTCGCGCCCAATGTGCTGCAAAATGTCGTGGATGAAGCCATTCAATTATATGGCGGAGCGGGTCTAAGCAATGACACGCCGCTGGCATCCATGTTTGCAATGGCAAGGGTATTGCGCATTGCCGACGGGCCAGATGCGGTGCACCGCAATTTGATTGCCCGACTAGAATTTGCCAAATACAACACACCCTAAGGCGAGGCACAGAGATCACTATGGCAAGTATGACAACGCAGGCTCCGCGCGTATTTATTACCGGTGGCGCATCGGGTTTGGGGCGCGCCTTGGCCGAACGCTATGCGCAGGCGGGTTACTGGGTGTGCATCGGCGATATCCATAAGGAGCGCGGTGAAGAAACCCTGCAAGCGCTTCAGGCGGTTACCACCGCGCAATATTTGCACTGCGATGTGCAGCGCGAAGACGATCTGCAGTCTGCCGCTGATTGGCTGCGCCAGCACTGGTCCGGTGTGGATGTGGTGATCAACAACGCTGGGGTTGCCACGGCCGGTGCGATAGATGAGCAGAGCATGGAAGACTGGCAGTGGGTAATGGACATCAATGTGTTGGGTGTGGTGCGCGGTTGCAAGGTGTTCACGCCGCTGTTGCGTCAGCAGGGCGGTGGTCACCTGGTGAATGTGGCGTCGCTGGCAGGGGTGATACATCCACCGAAAATGGCGTCCTACTGTGCAACCAAAGCGGCGGTGGTGGCGTTATCGGAAACGCTGACGCTGGAGCTGGATAGCGACAATATTGCGGTTTCGGTTGTGTGCCCGGCGTTCTTTCGAACCAACCTGGCAGAATCGCTGCGCGCCTCAGACCCGACGTCGACGGTATTAACTCAGAAGTTGGTTAACAAGGCGAAAGTAAGCGCTGACGAGATTGCCGAGAAGGTATTTCGAGGGGTGGAGGAGAAGCAGTTTAAAATTCTTACCCACGACGACAGCAAGCGTTTGGTGATGCTGAAACGCCTGCTGCCCTATCGCTGGTTTCGTAAAATTATGCTGAAAAATACTGCGGGTATGATGCGCAAGCGCTGATTAAATCAGCGCGAGCAAGGCATTCACCGCCAGGCCGAGCATGGCCAGGCTGCTCAGTGCAAAAATACTGAATCGCAGCATCACCACATTGCGGGTGCTTTGCACGATACTGTGGGTAATACGGCAAGCCACATAAAACCAGGCGAATGCCAGGTTAATGCCATCGCCCTGGCCAAGCATAGCCAGCACGATTGCCGTGGCATAAAAGATGGTCGGCTGCTCCATCAAGTGGTTGTAGTTATCAGCCTTCCACTGAATGCGCTTGTCCATCATCGTTGCCAGCTCGGCGGTGCGTTCACCGGCGCTGGGTGGCATGCGTGCTTTGCTCATTGCTGGAAGGCGTGACATGGCCATCCAGCTGAGCATGACCATGCTCCACAGCACAAGGCTGATCACAGGCAGTAAAATGGGAGAGGCGTCCATAGTCTTTTCCTTTGTCGTGATTTTTATCGATGTGGCCGCTTTGGCCTGAAGCGAATATAACAATATCCATGTGAATAGAAATGAGATCAGGGGACGTTATGTTTAGAAAGAATGTATTGATTACCGGTGCCAGTTCAGGACTGGGTGAAGGCATGGCGCGGGCCTTTGCCGCGAAAGGCTGCAATTTGGCGCTGTGCGCGCGACGGGTTGAAAACCTGGAGGCAATAAAAGCGGATATTGAGGCAAAACACCCCGATGTTCAGGTGCTGATTAAAGCCCTGGATGTCTGTGATTACGAGCAGGTGTTTACCGTGTTTAATGCCTTTCGCGATGAGTTGGGCAGCCTCGATCGAGTGATTGTGAATGCGGGGATGGGCAAGGGCGCGTCGATGGGCACCGGGTACTTCCACGCCAACCTTCGCACTGCTCAGACTAATTTCACGGGTGCCTTGGCGCAGTGTGAAGCGGCGATGACCATATTTCGCGAGCAAAATGCCGGGCACTTGGTCACCATCTCTTCAATGAGTGCGCTGCGGGGTATGCCGCGTGCCATCAACATTTACGCTGCTACCAAAGCGGGTTTGCGCACCATGACAGAGGGGCTGCGGGCCGATGTTATTGGCACGCCGATCAAAGTGAGCTGTATCCTTCCGGGCTTTATTCTCACGCCTATCAACGAAGATCTGAAAAAGGCGCCAATGCGGGTCGACCTGGAAACGGGGTGCAAGGCCTTGGTCAAGGCTATTGAGAAAGAGCCGGGCGAAGCCAAAGTGCCGGGTTGGCCCTGGGTGCCGATGGGGTGGTTAATGAAGGTGTTGCCGCTGAGTGTGGTTGCCAAAATGACATAGGGCCAATGCCATTCGGTGACGCGCCTGTCGCGCAGCACCGTCCCGCCTTGCTATTCTGTAGTGGCAATTCACCAGGATGCGAGTGCTGACTACATGCCGGAGAAGGATGACGCGCCACTGGCCTTCCATGTACGGGGGCTAACCAAAACCTATGGCGCTGGCGAATCCAAGGTATACGCGCTGCGGGGGGTTGACCTTGATGTGCCACGCGGCGAACTGGTGGTGCTGCTCGGCCAATCCGGCAGTGGTAAATCGACCCTGTTGAACATCCTAGGCGGGCTCGATTCACCCAGTGAGGGGCAGGTGTTTTTTAATGGCGAGGAGCTTACCGCCTTTAATGATCGTCACCTCACCGCCTACCGTCGCCAGCACGTTGGGTTCGTCTTTCAGTTTTACAATCTCATTCCCAGTTTGACCGCGCGCGAGAACGTGACCCTGGTAACCGAAATAGCCGAGCAGGCAATGGCGGCTGAAGAGGCACTGCAGCTGGTGGGATTGGGCGAGCGTATGGACCATTTCCCTGCCCAGTTGTCTGGCGGCGAGCAGCAGCGAGTCGCCATTGCCCGAGCGATAGCCAAACAGCCGCGCGTGCTGCTTTGTGACGAGCCAACCGGGGCGCTGGATAGCAAAACGGGTATCGTTGTGTTGGAAGCCTTATCCAGTGCCAATCGCAGGCTCGATACCACTACCTTGGTGATTACCCACAATGCTGGCATCGCTGAGATGGCGGATCGGGTATTAATTATGGCCGACGGGGCGATTAAGGAAACCCGTATTAACGCCCAGCCACTGAAGCCCTCGGAACTGAGCTGGTAATGGCCGGTTGGTGGCGGCGTGCCCGAGGCTTACTGTGGCTGAAGCCGCTGGATCGAAAATTACTGCGCGACCTCTGGCATATTAAAGGCCAGGCATTTGCTATCGCCATTGTGATCGCTTGCGGTGTGGGCATGTACGTGATGTCCAAGGGGATGCTGGTGTCTCTGGAGGAGACTCGCAGTGCCTACTATGAGCGCTACCGCTTTGCTGATGTGGTGGCGCCGGTTAAGCGTGCCCCGCGTGCGCTGATCAATGAAATCGCTGCTCTGCCCGGAGTGCGCCGTGCCGAGAGCCGCATTCGCGTGGCGGCGATATTGGATGTTGTCGGCGCGCAGGCACCGATCTCAGGGCAGATCATTTCACTACCCGATGCGCCGCAACCCCGTATTAACGATATCGTGCTGCGCAGTGGGCGCTATTTAGATCCTCAGCACAGCAATGAGGTGTTGGTGTTGGAGTCCTTCGCCAATGCGCACAAGCTGGCGCTCGGCGATCATCTCTATGCCATTCTCAATGGTACACAGCGACGCTTAACGCTTGTGGGAACCGTATTATCTCCCGAGTATGTCTATGCCATTGCGCCGGGAGAATTGGTACCGGACGACCGCCGTTTTGGCGTGCTGTGGATGAGTCGAAAAGCGCTGAGTGCGGCATTTGACCTCGATGGCGCGTTTAATGAGGCGCTGATTTTGCACTCGCCGGGCAGCAGTGAAGACGCCTTGGTTGATCGCTTGGATACACTGCTTAAACCCTATGGCACGCCGGGCGCGTATGGTCGCTCTCATCAAATATCAGATCAATTTTTATCTAACGAAATTGACCAGCTCAATACGATGGGAAAGCTGCTGCCACCGATCTTTTTGTTGGTCGCCGCCTTTCTGCTAAACGTTGTTGTTAGTCGGCTTATTGAAACCGAGCGCGAGCAAATTGGTTTGCTCAAGGCCTTTGGTTACGGCAACCTGTTTGTCGGTTTGCATTACTTGAAAATGGTCGGAGCAATTACTGCCCTGGGCATTGCGATGGGTTGTATGCTGGGACTGTGGTTGGGACAGGGTTTGGCGGCTCTGTATATGGATTATTTTAAGTTTCCCTTCCTGCTGTTTCACGCGCCAGCGTCGGTATTTCTCGTTGCCGCAGGGGTAAGTCTGCTTATCGCAGTGTTTGGCACCTTCTCTTCGGTTATCAAGGTGGTTCGGTTGCGGCCCGCGGTGGCGATGGTGCCGCCACCGCCACCTGACTACAGCCGTTCTGCGTTGTGGCTCGAGACCTTGTCGCGTTGGCTGGACCAACCCTCGCGGATGATCTGCCGGCATATCTATCGCTGGCCGAAGCGCTCCGGCCTGACCTCGCTGGGCATTGCCCTGTCCATGGCGCTGCTTATCGGTTCGAGTTTTTCCATGGATGCCATGGTGCATATGATTGATGTGAGCTTTAACGTTATCGATCGGCAGGATGTAACGGTGAGCTTTGTAGAGCCCCGTAACGAGCGGGCATTGCAAGATTTACTGCACGAGCCCGGTGTCATGGCGGCCGAGCCGTTTCGGGCAGTGCCTGTTATTTTCAAGAACGGCCAATATCGTCGACGAGAGTCGATAATCGGCCTCGCCCAGGGCAGTGAGTTGAGCCGCGTGGTCGATACGCACTACCAGCCCGTGGTCATTCCCGCCGAGGGGATTGTGTTGTCTGATAAGCTCGCCGAGTTACTTCACGTGGATGTTGGCGATCTGCTGTCTGTGGAGGTGGCCGAGGGGCGGCGGCCGGTGCTGGATGTTCCCGTGGTGGCAGTGGTGAAAACCTACATGGGAACATCGGCCTACATGAACTTGGTTAGTCTGAGTCGCTTGTTGAAAGAGGAGGTCGCGATTTCCGGTGGCTACCTGCTGGTCGATGGCGATCAGACCGAGGCCCTGTATCGCGCATTAAAAAATACCCCCATCGTCGCGGGTGTCGGTTTACAGGAAAGCGCTCAGCAAGCGTTTAACGATACCCTTCAAGAGAGTCTCGGCACCTTTGTCTTTTTCAACACCTTATTTGCCGGTCTGATTACGGTTGGAGTGGTGTACAACAGCGCGCGCATTTCTCTGTCTGAGCGCGGGCGTGAGTTGGCCAGCCTGCGGGTGCTGGGCCTGACCCGTGGTGAAGTGTCTTATATATTGCTCGGTGAGCTGGCGCTGCTGACTCTGCTGGCGTTGCCGCTGGGCGCGGTACTCGGTTACGGTCTGGCTTGGCTTATGGTCGCCTCGTTTGATACTGAGTTATTCCGCATCCCATTGGTGATTAACACGGCGACCTATGGTTATGCGGCATTAGTGGTGGTGCTGGCCGCCATTGTTTCGGGCTTGTTGGTGAGGCGTCGTATCGATCACCTCGACCTCGTCGCCGTGCTTAAAACAAGGGAATGAACGCGATGGTAGCTCCCGCAGAAAGTAAAACCATTAAGCGCGGCATTATTGCGGTGCTTGTGGTGTCTTTGCTCGGTTTTTTTATCTACGCCTTTTCGCCCGACCCAGTGCCGGTTGATATGGCTGGTGTCTTTCGAGGCGATATGCAGGTGTCGGTGAAAGACGAAGGTTATACCCGCATTGAGGATGTTTACGTGGTTTCAGCGCCGGTTGCCGGCCGTTTATTGCGGATCGATCAACAAGTCGGCGATGCGGTGACGGCCGGCGAAACCCTATTAGCGAAGCTGCTGCCAAGCGATCCGGTGGTGTTGGACTCGCGCAGTCGTCGCCAGGCCGAAGCGAATTTGCGGGCTGCTAACGCCGCTCTGGTGTTGGCGCGAGCGCAGGGCCAGGAGGTTGCCGCACAGCTTGATTTTGCTCGCAGTCAGTTGCAGCGCATTCGCCGAATGGCCGAGCAGGGCAGTGCCTCGGATGCTGAGCTGGATCGCGCCGAGTTGGCGCTGAAATCCGCGCTTGCGGCGAGTCGCAGTGCGCAGGCGGCCGAAGGTATGCGCGCCGCCGAGCTGGAAAATGCCAAAGCGGTGTTGGCGACAGCGGACGATCGCGACGAGGTGCAGGTGGTACCACTGGTATCGCCGATTAGTGGCCGCATTCTGCGTATCTTGCAGGAGAGCGAGAATGTGGTGGCAGCCGGAACCCCGTTGTTGGAATTAGGCGATCCAGCGAAGTTGGAGGTGGTTGTTGATTTACTGTCGCGCGATGCTGTCAGGGTGGAAGACGGTGCCGAGGTCCATATCAGTGGCTGGGGCGGGGAGCAGCCGTTCCGCGGCCGTGTTCAGCGCGTTGAACCCTATGGTTTTACGAAAATTTCCGCTTT
Source organism: uncultured Spongiibacter sp. (assembly GCF_964011655.1). NCBI lineage: Bacteria > Pseudomonadati > Pseudomonadota > Gammaproteobacteria > Cellvibrionales > Spongiibacteraceae > Spongiibacter > uncultured Spongiibacter sp. Next base: position 12,408 of record NZ_CAXGPO010000013.1, read on the forward strand.
GGGTATAGAAGAGCAGCGAGTGAATGTCATCGTGGAGTTGATCGGCGCGCAGTCGCTTTGGCAGGGGCTGGGCCACGGCTATCGGGTTGATGCTGAGGTGGAGCTTTGGCGCGGCAGCGATGTCGTACAGGTTGCCACTGGCGCATTATTTCGCAGTCAGGGGCAGTGGGCCGTATTCAGGGTGCTCGACAATAAGGCGGTACTGACGCCGGTCGTGGTGGGGCAAAATAATGGCCGCAGCGCGCAGGTGTTAGACGGGTTGAGTGTCGGGGAAACGGTAGTGCTGCACCCCAGTGAGCGCATTGCTGACGGTGTGGCGCTGGCTCTTAGAGAGCTATAGCGACGCAGTCAATCGCGGTGAAGTGTGTGGCATCACTGCTCTCGGATTGCCAATGCTCGCCCCTTTCGGTAACGTTCGCTCACATTTTGTTTGCCGCCTAGGGCGGTTTGTCGTGTATTCAGGAGTGACCATGGCGCAATTCGTCTACACCATGAATCGCGTGAGCAAAGTCGTGCCACCCAAGCGCGAGATTCTCAGCGATATTTCCCTTTCTTTCTTCCCGGGTGCCAAAATCGGTGTGCTGGGCTTGAACGGTGCCGGTAAGTCTACCTTGCTGCGCATTATGGCGGGGGTTGATACCGAATTTAATGGCGAGGCGCGCCCGCAGCCGGGTATCAAGATTGGTTACCTGCCCCAGGAGCCAGAGCTGGATCCGAGCAAAGACGTGCGCGGCAATGTCGAAGACGGCGTGGCAGAGGCGAAAGATGCGCTGGCCGAGCTGGATAAAGTCTACGCCGCCTACGCCGAGGCTGACGCCGACTTTGATGCGCTGGCCAAGCGCCAAGCCGAACTCGAAGATATTATTCAGGCGACCGATGCCCACAACCTGGATCACAAGCTGGAAGTGGCGGCCGATGCCTTGCGTCTGCCACCCTGGGATGCTGACGTAACAAAAATCTCCGGTGGTGAGCGCCGCCGTGTCGCGCTGTGTCGCTTGCTGTTGTCGAACCCGGATATGTTGCTGTTGGACGAGCCAACCAACCACTTGGATGCCGAGTCGGTGGGCTGGTTGGAGCGCTTTTTATGTGACTTCCCTGGCACCGTGGTGGCGATCACGCACGACCGCTATTTCCTCGATAACGCCGCCAACTGGATTCTGGAACTCGACCGCGGCCGCGGTATTCCTTATGAGGGTAACTATTCCGACTGGCTGGAAGCCAAGGAGCAGCGCCTGGAGCAAGAGGCCAAGTCTGAGGCGTCGCGCAAAAAAGCAATTGCCACCGAGCTGGAGTGGGTGCGCAGTAACGCCAAGGGGCGTCAAAGCAAGAGCAAGGCGCGTCTGGCGCGCTTTGAGGAAATGCAGTCGCAGGAATTCCAGTCGCGCAGCGAGACCAATGAGATCTACATTCCACCGGGCCCCCGCTTGGGCGATAAGGTGATTGAGGTGAATCACGTTAGCAAGGGCTACGGTGATCGCGCGCTGATTAACGATCTTAGCTTCAGTATTCCCAAGGGCGCGATTGTGGGTATTGTCGGCGGTAACGGCGCCGGTAAGTCCACTCTGTTCCGCATGATCAGCGGCAAGGAACAGCCTGATTCCGGCAGCATTGAGTTGGGCGAGACGGTGAAGCTGGTATCGGTAGAGCAAATGCGCGATGCCCTCGATGACAGCAAAACAGTGTGGGAAGCGGTGTCTGATGGCTTGGATGTATTGCGCATCGGCAGCTATGAAATTCCCTCGCGGGCCTATATTGGCCGCTTTAACTTCAAGGGCAGTGACCAGCAGAAGCGCGTGGGTGAGCTGTCCGGGGGTGAACGCGGTCGACTGCAATTGGCCTGCACGTTAAAAGAAGGCGGCAATGTGTTGCTGTTGGACGAACCGTCCAACGACCTCGACGTGGAAACCCTGCGTGCACTGGAAGACGCCATGCTGGACTTCCCCGGTTGCGCGCTGGTGATCTCCCACGATCGCTGGTTCCTCGACCGAATCGCCACCCACATTTTGGCCTATGAGGGCGACAGTGAGGTGGTGTTCTTTGAGGGCAATTACAGCGAATACCACGAGGACTTTGTGGCGCGCAAAGGCAACAATGCTGCGCCCAAGCGCATGAAGTACAAAAAACTAAAATAGTGCTGCCACCATGCGCGGCGGCAGCAATTGCCCCCGCGCACCGATAAAAGCCGCTTTTATTGGTCTAGCGGCCATTTTTACGCTCCTGATATTTGCTGTATCGCGCGGGGTAGGGGAAAATAGCGCCCTCTTTGCCGCCATCACAATTTCAGGAGCTCCCGATGCCTTCACGTAGCGACCTCGCTAACGCCATTCGCGCTTTGAGTATGGACGCCGTCCAGAAAGCCAAGTCCGGCCATCCGGGTGCGCCCATGGGCATGGCCGATATTGCCGAGGTGTTGTGGCGCGACTACTTGCAGCACAACCCGGCCAACCCTGAGTGGGCCAACCGCGACCGTTTTGTGCTCTCCAATGGTCACGGCTCCATGCTGATCTACTCGCTGCTCCACCTGAGCGGTTACGACCTGTCTATTGAAGACCTGAAAAACTTCCGCCAGCTGCACAGCAAAACCCCCGGCCATCCCGAATACGGTTATACCCCCGGTGTCGAAACCACCACTGGGCCGCTGGGCCAGGGCATTGCCAACGCGGTGGGCATGGCCACGGCTGAGAAAATTCTCGCGGCGCAGTTTAACCGCGACGGCCACGACATCGTCGACCACTACACCTATACCTTTATGGGCGATGGCTGTCTGATGGAAGGTATCTCCCACGAGGTATGTTCACTGGCCGGTACCCTGGGCCTGGGGAAATTGATCGCTTTCTATGACGACAATGGCATTTCCATCGACGGTGAAGTGGAAGGCTGGTTCAGCGACGATACCCCCAAACGCTTTGAAGCCTACGGCTGGCAGGTGATCCCAGCGGTCGACGGCCACGACAGCGATGCCATTGCCGCTGCCATTGAGGCGGGTCGCGCCGAGCCGAACAAGCCCACACTGATCTGCTGCAAAACGGTCATTGGTAAGGGCTCGCCCAATAAGCAGGGCAAAGAAGAGTGCCACGGCGCGCCACTGGGCGATGACGAAATTGCCCTGACTCGCGAAGCGCTTAACTGGCCCCACGGCAGCTTTGAGGTGCCTGAGGATGTCTACAGTGCCTGGAGCGCTCGCGAGCGCGGCGCTGCTGCCGAGCAAGCGTGGAATGAAAAGTTTGCCGCCTACCAGGCTGCCCACCCAGAGTTGGCCGCTGAATTTAAGCGCCGCCTGAGTGGTGACTTGCCCGCCGACTTTGCCCAGAAGGCCGATGCCTTTATTGCCCAGTGCCAGGACGAGGGTAAGGAAGTCGCCACCCGCAAAGCGTCGCAGCTGTGTCTGGATGCCTACGGTGACATGCTGCCAGAACTGCTCGGTGGCTCGGCTGATTTGGCGGGCTCTAACCTCACATGGTGGAAGGGTTCCAAGGCGGTTGAAGCCGACGATGCCAGTGGCAATTACCTGCACTACGGGGTGCGTGAATTCGGTATGTCGGCCATGATGAACGGCATTGCCCTGCACGGTGGTTTTATTAACTACGGCGCGACCTTCCTGGTGTTCATGGAATACGCCCGCAACGCAGTACGTATGGCGGCGCTGATGAAGCAGCGCAGTATCTTTGTTTACACCCACGACTCCATCGGTCTGGGTGAAGACGGCCCGACTCACCAACCAATCGAGCAAATTGCGTCACTGCGTGGCACCCCGAATATGGCGCTGTGGCGCCCCTGCGATATGGTCGAATCGGCCGTGGCCTGGCGCAGCGCACTGGAGCGCGCCGATGGCCCGACGGCACTGATCTTTACTCGTCAGGGTTTGCCCCACCAAAACCGCAGCAGTGCTCAGGTTGCCGCCATTGCTCGCGGCGCCTATGTATTGAGTGACTGTGAGGGCGAACCCGAGGCCATTATTATTGCCACCGGTTCGGAAGTGAAACTGGCGATGGCTGCCCAGCAACAGCTTGCTGAAAATGGCCGCAAAGTACGCGTAGTGTCTATGCCCTGCGCCGAAGCCTTTGAAACGCAAGACGGCTACTATCGCGAGTCGGTATTGCCTAGCAACGTATTGGCGCGCGTCGCCGTTGAAGCGGCGCACAAAGACTATTGGTACAAGTACGTTGGCCTGGACGGCCGTATTGTCGGGATGGACAGCTTTGGCGAGTCGGCGCCGGCGGGTGAACTCTTCAAGCACTTTGGCATTACCACCGAGGCGGTGGTTGCTGCTGTTGAGGACTGCATAGGCGAATGATTCGACTGGCGATCAATGGCTATGGGCGCATTGGGCGCTGCGTATTGCGGGCGCTCTACGAGTCGCCAATGCGCGACGCCATGCGTATTGTGGCCATTAACGAGCCTGCCGATCTGGACACCATCGCGCACTTAACGCGCTACGACAGCACCCACGGCCGTTTTGTGGGTACGGTGGAAAAAGGTGTTGAGTGTTTGCGCATTAACGGTGACGAGATTGCCGTGAGCCACTGCACCGCGCTGCGCGATGTTGACTGGAGTCGGCACAACATCGATGTGGTGCTGGAATGCAGCGGTACCCTCGGCAGTGAGGCCGCACTCCATGAACACCTGGAGCGCGGGGCACGGCATGTGTTGTTGTCGCAGCCGGGTGAGGCGAGTATTCCGACCTATGTGTTTGGCTTAAATCACCACGGCCTGACCAGCGAGCAGCGGGTGATCTCCAATGCCTCGTGTACCACCAATGGCATTACCCCGGTCATCGATGTGCTACACCAGGCCTTTGGTGTGCGCTCGGGTTGTATTACCACCATTCACTCGGCAATGAACGACCAGCCGGTGTTGGACGCCTATCACCACACCGACCTGCGCAAAACGCGCGCGGCGGGCATGTCGATGATTCCGGTCGATACGGGATTGGCGGCGGGTATTGGTCGCATCTTGCCGGATCTGGATGGCCGTTTCGCGGCGCGGGCGGTGCGTATTCCCACGCACAATGTCTCGGCAATGGAGCTGAGCGTGACCCTGCAATCTCGGGTGTCACCCAGCGATGTGAATGCGGCCCTGCAAATGGCCGCGCGCGGTCGGCTGAGTGCTGTACTGGGGGTGAGCGAGGAGCCGCTGGCGTCCTGTGATTTTAACCACGATCCGCGCTCCGGTATTGTCGATGCCGGGCAAACGCGGGTGGCGGACGAGCTGGTGAGTGTCTTCACCTGGTTCGACAATGAATGGGGCTATGCCAACCGTATGTTGGACATGGTCGCACACTGGCTGCATTAGGCGGCACTGTTAGCGTGCCCCGGGCAATGTTGCTGTGGGTACACAGATCTGCACAAGCAGGCGAGTTTAGTTCGGTAAACGGATAGTGAAACGGGAAGTGTTATGAACGTATTGAAAATGCGTGATTTGGATCTGGCGGGCAAGCGTCTGCTGATACGTGAAGATCTGAACGTGCCCATCAAGGATGGAAAAGTGAGCTCCGATGCTCGTCTGCGTGCGGCCCTGCCAACCTTGAAACTGGCGTTGGAAAAAGGGGCCAAGGTGATTGTGATGTCTCACCTGGGGCGCCCGACTGAGGGTGAGTTTGAAGAAAAATACTCAATGCGCCCTGTGGCCGACTACCTCAGTGATGCCCTCGGCCAGCCGGTACCGCTGGTAGCCGATTGGCGCGACGGCGTAGAGCTGGAGGCCGGGCAACTGGTGCTATTGGAAAACGTTCGCTTTAATCCCGGCGAAAAGAAAGATGATGAGTCCCTGGCCAAGGCCTATGCCGCGCTCTGCGACATCTTCGTTATGGACGCTTTCGGTACGGCCCACCGGGCGCAGGCGTCGACCCACGGCGTTGCCAAGTTTGCGCCAACGGCTTGTGCCGGCCCGCTGCTGGCCAATGAGCTGGAGAATTTGGAAAAGGCCTTGGCTAACCCTGCGCGCCCGATGGTTGCCATTGTCGGTGGTTCAAAGGTTTCCACTAAGCTCACCGTATTGGAAACACTGTCTGACAAAGTGGACCAGCTGATTGTTGGTGGCGGCATCGCCAATACTTTCCTGGCGGCGGCGGGCTATAACGTCGGTAAATCGCTTTGCGAAGACGACCTGATCCCACAGGCAAAAGCGCTAATGGAGAAGTGCGATATCCCGCTGCCCAGCGATGTAATGACAGGTAAGAAGTTCGACGAGAACGAGCCGGCAACATTGCGCCCAGTGGAAAATGTCGGCGACGACGACATGATTTTCGATGTTGGCCCAGTGACCGGCTCCGTGCTGGCGGCCATTCTGCGTCAGGCCGGCACCATTATTTGGAACGGCCCGGTGGGTGTATTTGAATTCGACCAGTTTGCCGATGGCACCGAAGACATTGCCAACGCGATCGCTGAGTCAGACGCCTTCTCGATAGCGGGTGGTGGCGATACGCTGGCGGCGGTAGACAAATTTGGTATTGCCGACAAGGTGTCCTACATTTCGACCGGGGGCGGCGCCTTCCTCGAATATGTTGAGGGCAAAGTATTACCGGCAGTTGCGGTACTGGAAGAGCGCGCCAAGTAAGCGCGCTCGCCGATCAATAATTCATATTTAAAAGACTGAAAAGGGAACTCACATGGCACTTATCAGCATGCGTCAAATGCTGGATCACGCCGCAGAATATGGCTATGGCGTACCGGCATTTAATGTAAATAACCTGGAGCAAACCCGCGCCATTATGGAAGCGGCGAGAGAAACCGACAGCCCAGTGATCATGCAAGCCTCGGCTGGGGCGCGAAAGTATGCTGGCGCGCCTTTCCTGCGTCATATGATTCTGGCGGCGATTGAAGAATTCCCTGAAATTCCCGTAGTGATGCACCAGGATCACGGCACCAGCCCCGCCGTTTGTCAGCGCTCGATTCAACTCGGCTTCAGCTCAGTAATGATGGACGGCTCGCTGCGTGAAGATGGCAAAACGCCCTCCGACTACGACTACAACGTCGATGTTACCCGCACGGTTGTCGACATGGCTCACGCCTGTGGTGTTTCCGTTGAGGGTGAGTTGGGTTGTCTGGGTTCACTGGAAACCGGGCAAGCCGGTGAAGAGGACGGCGTGGGTGCAGAGGGCACCTTGTCTCACGAGCAGATGCTTACCGACCCCGAAGAAGCCGCTGACTTCGTTGCCAAAACGGGTGTGGATGCCCTGGCTATTGCCTGTGGTACTAGCCACGGTGCCTACAAATTTACGCGTCCGCCCACTGGCGATATTCTGGCGATCGACCGTATTAAAGCTATCCATGCGCGTATTCCCGACACGCATTTGGTAATGCACGGCAGCTCCAGTGTGCCTCAGGAGTGGCTGGCGATCATCAATGAGTTTGGCGGTGAGATTCCCGAAACATACGGTGTGCCCGTTGAGCAGATCGTCGAGGGCATTAAATACGGTGTGCGCAAGGTCAATATCGATACCGATTTACGCCTGGCGTCCACGGGTGCGGTACGTCGCTTTATGGCGCAAAACCCCAGCGAGTTTGACCCGCGCAAATACCTGAAAGAAACCATCAAGGAAATGAAGGCAATTTGTGTTGCGCGCTACGAAGCCTTCGGCACGGCCGGCAATGCCTCCAAAATTAAACCCGTTAGTTTGGAAGCGATGTTTGGTGAGTACGAGTCGGGTCGTTTAAACCCAAACATTAAATAATCGCGGCGCGCATCGCGCACTAGTGATTGTAAAGCCCGGTACCTGCCGGGCTTTTTTTTTGCCCTTTATTTTGTGCCTGCAGACGGGGCACACTAGGGCCCGCGAAAAAGAATAAACCTAAGGACCTTGCTATGCCGTGGCCCGATAATATCGACCAAGAAAACCTTCCTTCGCTCAGCCCCTTGTCGTTGCAATCGACCGTCAACAGCCAGCCCTGGCTGCCGGAGTACTGTGCTTACTATGGCATTGACCTTGAAAAGGATTACGCGGGTTTATGCCATTACATTGGCTATTTCGAGGCGGAGGGCGAACGCATTGCCACGCAGGTGTTCAAATTGCCCAACGCGCAGCGCACCGCGTTTGTTTATCACGGCTACTACGATCATGTAGGCCTGTTCAACAATGTGATCAATTACTGCTTGAAACACGGTTGCAGTGTGGTGGCTTTCGACCTGCCGGGTCATGGCCTGTCCAGTGGTGAGCGGGCATCGATAGACAGCTTTTTTCGTTACCGCTCCGTATTGCGCGCCGCCTTTGCTGCGGTGGCCCCTTTCGAGCTGCCACCACGACGCTTTGCCATGGCCCAAAGTACGGGTTGCGCCATTGTCGGCTCGCATATTCTGGATGGCGGCAGCGATGACTTTGAGCAAGTGATTTTAATGGCGCCGCTGGTGCGCCCGCGCGCGTTTTGGTGGGGTAAGCCCGCGCACAGTGTCTTAAAGTATTTCCTTCACAGTTTGCCTCGGCGCTTTGCCGACAATTCCGACGACCAGGCCTTTCTGGAGTTTTTGCGCGAGCGCGATCCGCTTCAGCCGCGCATATTGCCGGTAGCCTGGGTGGGAGCGTTGAAAAAGTGGTTGCCGTGGTTCCATGCCCAGCCCGCTTGTGACTGCCCAGTATTGATCCTGCAGGGCGACGCCGATGATACGGTGGATTGGCAGTACAATTTGCCCGTGCTGAGGAAGAAATATCGTCGCCTGCGCGAGGTGATTATTCCCGGCGCGCGTCATCACCTGGTAAAGGAAGGAGAGCACTACCGCGCGCAAATTTGGCAGGCCTGTGATGCGTTTTTGTTTGCCGACCAAGCAGAATAAAAAACGGAGCCGTAAGGCTCCGAAAGAGGGTATTGAGATAAGTCGATAGTAAGACCGGGTGGAAATCTAAAAAGTTCCGCCTACATCATGGTTTGTGCAATGCCTTCAATATCCAGGGTCATTTGTACCGTGCGCGACGCGGGACCCAGATCAAAGTCGATGCCAAAATCCTTCAGGGCGAATTCAGTGGTGCCGGTAAAGCCTTGGCGGTAGCCGCCCCAGGGATCTTTGCCGCCGCCAATTTCTGTCACATCAATACTAATTTCACGAGTTACGCCGTGTAGCGTCAGCTCGCCTTTCAGTTCAGCTTTCCCGTTACCCTTAGGGATAAATGCAGTGCTTTCAAAGCGGGCCTGAGGATACTTCTCGACGTGAAGGAAGTCCTTGCCGCGCAAGTGCTTGTCGCGTTCGGCATGGTTGCTGTTGACGCTGGCAGTATCAATGACAACGGTCACATCGGAGTCTTCGGGCTTTTTGGGGTCGTAGCTAAAGCGGCCTTCGAAGTCGTCAAAGCGACCGTGCAACCAGCTGTAGCCCAAGTGCTTGATCTTAAATTGAATGAAGGCGTGGGCGCCGGCGGTATCGATCTTGTATTCGGTGGCGTGAAGGTTGCCGCTGAGGCTAATGAGCAGGGCGGCGGTGAGTGAGAGTAAGGTTTTCATACATACATCCTCTTTTATTGGGTGGTGAGCCAGTGCTGAAACTACTTCGACCGCGAGTCCGGTGCTTGGTTGGCAAGTCCGAGCATTTTTTTCAGGGTGTTGTCGCGGTTGTAAAAATGGTGCTTGAGGGCCGCCAGTGCGTGCACACCTGCCAGTAATACAATGGCCCAGGCAAGAATCTCGTGAATCTCGCCGGCAACGTCTTCTTGGTTGGGCAGGTCCTGTACGGTAGCTGGCACACTAAACCAATTAAACACCTCGATGGCACGCCCGTCGGCGGTTGAGATCAGATAGCCAGCAAGCATCATCACGACCAGCATGGCATACAGGCCGTAATGGGTGAGGTGTGCGCTTAGGCGCTCCCAGCGCGGGCTATTCGGTGGGCTCTGCGGTGTGGGGTTGGTCGCGCGCCACAGCAGGCGAAAGACCAGCAGCGCCAGCAGGATAAGGCCGATGCTTTTATGAATATGGGGGGCGCGCTGGTACCAGGTGTCATAGTAACCGAGGTCGCGCATCCACAAGCCGAGCCCGAACATGGCGAAAATGGCCAGGGCCATGCCCCAATGCAAGGCGATGCTTACCCAGCCGTAGCGGGTGCTGGTGTTTCTAAGGGGCATAAGGCTCGCGTCTCCATACGATGACAATACGCCCAGTATAGATAGGGTGAGCTGATAAAAAAGCGGATTTATCTGCGTTAATTTATCAGCTATTTCGATACATTAACGACCGGCGAGCAAATTGGCGAGGCGGTCTACCTCGGCCAGATCGGCGCTGGCGGGCACCAATTGAATTTCGTCGCACCCCAGCGCTTCAATGGCATCGAGCCCGTCGAGTATGGCCTTCGGGTCGTGCATGCGCATGGTTGCGGCGACCTTTTCCGCTTCGGCGTCACCGAAAATCTTCAGGTAGTCGAAAACGTAGTCGCGCAGCGCCTGCTCACCATTGTCGGCCAAAGAGTACCAGAAGCCACCCATGCGGTAGGGTTTGTCGGGGCGCTGGCTATTTGCCCAGGCTTGGTCGGCAGCCTTGAAAAAATAATCGATCAGCCCGGCGTCGCCGTCCATGGCAAAGCCATACAGGCCATCGGCCCACTTGGAAACGCGGTCGATACTTTTGGGGCCCATCGCACCGGCGAGAATAGGCGGGCCACCCGCTTGCACGGGCTCGGGGCCAATCTCGTCATAGTCCTCGATTTGCTCTCCCCGCCACACCCGTTTCATCAGCGCGATTTGATCGTCCATACGCTGGAAGCGACCTTTCATACTCGCGCCGAGCGCTTGGTAGTCTTTTTCACGACCGCCCACGCCCACGGTGAGCGTGACGCGACCCTCGGAAAGAATATCCAGAGTGGCAATTTCTTTGGCGGCTTGAACCGCGCTGTGCATGGGCAGCACATACAGTGCTGGGATAATGCGCACGCGCTCGGTACTGGCGGCCGCGAAAGCCAAGATGTTGCGCATTTCCATACTGTAGCCAGTGATGCGCTCACCGCATGACAAGCTGTGGAAGGGGCCTTGGTCGATAATGCCGCACCAGTCTTTAAAGGTTTGGCGGCTCAGGCCGCGTTTCATATAGGGAAGGCAGACGCCAATTTTCATTGCTGTTCTCTTATAGTGTTTTTTTACCATTCTAGGCGGATGAAGCGCTTAGCGACTCACCCAGAAAGGGGATGCTAGGAATAGGCTAGTCTGCACCTCGATGGCGTGCGATGATCCGGAAAACGGTGGAGGCTTTATGAGCGAATCAATTATCTACGCCTTTATTTTCGATGGGCGAGGCGGCGCGCGGGCAATTACGCGAGAGGAAATTGACCTCTGGAAACCCGAGCAGGGCGTGCTCTGGGTGCACGTGGATTACAGCCACAGTGACACGCGTCCGTGGTTATCGGCCTTCGCGAGCCGTGAAGATATTACATCGTTGGATGATCTGGCGGTTGCCGCGTTGCTGGCAGAGGAAACGCGGCCCCGCGCGGCGGCCCACAATGGCGGTCTGTTGATGGCGCTGCGGGGCGTTAATATGAACCCCAATGCCGACCCGGAAGATATGGTGTCGGTGCGCATATTTGCCGACGCCAATCATATTATTAGCTCGCGAAAGCGGCGCTTGCTGTCGATGGACGATGTGGTTGGTCGGTTTGCGCGTGGTGAGGGCCCGTGTTCTAGCGCGGAGTTTGTTGCACTGCTATGTGAGCGTTTGGTTAGCCGTATGGCCGGGCCGATCGAGGAAGCTGAAGATTGCGTGGATCTGTTGGAGGAGTCACTGCTGACAACGCCGCGCGCGCGACTCAGAAATCAATTGAGCGATTTGCGTCGCCAGGCAATATCACTGCGCCGTTACCTGGCGCCGCAGCGAGAAGCCCTGAACTGGATATTAAGTGAACGTGTCGCCTGGTTTGATAATGATGCCCGGGCCACGGTTCGTGAATCCGGTGATCGCTTAGCGCAGTATATTGAAACGCTCGATAGTGTGCGTGAGCGCGCCGCCGTTACGCAGGAAGAATTGGTCAATCAAATTTCCGAAGAGTCGAACGCGCGCATGTATGTGCTGTCCATTGTTTCGGCGATCTTTTTACCGCTCGGTTTTGCTACCGGTTTATTAGGGGTGAATGTTGGCGGAATTCCGGGGGCGGATAATCAGCAAGCCTTTATGCTATTCGTTGGCATGCTAATAGGCGTAGCGGTATTGATGTTGGTTTATTTTCGGTATAAACGCTGGCTTTAAGGCATCTCTGATTAATTCGGTAATGGCTCAGCGGAGCCTCTCGCGTGCACTGGCGAGGCGCAGCGCGAAGGTCAAGGGTGGTTCTCCTTGATGAGTGTGGCAACGACGGCCAGGGGCGCGAGAGACCCGCCCTTCGGGGTTTTGCCTTATTTCGCCTGGCGGCGTTGCGCTCATTTGAAAGGCAACCAGCCTTACTGCCTGAGCGCGCCTTGCCAAACGAAATAAGGCAAAGCCTGAGTTATCACCGAATTAATCAGAGGTGCCTTAATCATTATTAATGGGAATTCAACACATTAATCGCGCGATTGTAGGTTAGAACTTCGATAATTGGTTTATTTCTTGTGAGTGCTGATTGATAATTAAGCGAAGATTTTTTGTATGACGCGACTACTATTTAGTTACGTGTTTTTTTCATTCAATGATTAGTTAAGGATATCTTATGGATATTGCAAAACTTCAGAAGCAGCTCGAAGCGGAGCACAAAGCGCTTGATCAAAAGTTCAAGTTTATTTCAGATCTGCAAGCACTGATGAAAAAGCACGGCCAAACTGCCGAAGGCCTGCTGGAAATTTTGAATGAAACTGAAGCTGCGGCACCTAAGAAGCGCGGCCGTAAACCCGCCGCTGCTAAAGCCGCTCCCGTCGCTAAAAAAGCGGCTACTAAGAAGCCTCGCAAGAAGCAGGCCGCGCGCCCACTGCGTAAGTTTAAGCATCCAAAAACCGGTGAAGTTGCAGAGACGCGCGCGCCACAGGTTGATAAAAAGATCCGTGGTTGGGCAACTGAGCTGAAGACTGACTGGCGCAAGCTGGAAGTTTAAGCTCGTCGCACAGACAGAATTAAGCCGTTTGGTTTGATAAAAAAAACCGCCTTAGGGCGGTTTTTTTGTTTAGGGCGTTTGCACTTCTGTTGTCACACTGAGCAGCTTGTCGAGCTGGCAGGTAAGGGTGTCGCCATTTTGCAGTGGCCCCACGCCTGCCGGGGTTCCCGTCAGCACAATATCGCCGGGCTGCAATGTGAAACTCTGACTAATGTCGGCAAGTAATACGTCGATGGGAAAGAGCATGTCGCTGCAGTGACCCGATTGCTGCCGTTCACCGTTGCGATGCAGCTCAAAGCCCAGCTTTTGCCAGTCGGGGACACTGGTCGCCGGAACAAATGCCGACAGCGGGCAGGCGCCGTCGAACGCTTTGGCTCTCTCCCAGGGGTGACCTTTGGCCTTTAGTTCTGACTGAAGCTCCCGAAGGGTGAGATCGAGTGCCAAGCCGTATCCCGCTATCGCAGCCAGGCAGTCCTCAGGTTTCGCCTGGCTTAACGTCGAGCCGATCAGTAGGGCGACTTCTAGTTCGTGGTGGCATTCACCCTTGCCCTGTGGGAGCGCTATTGGCGCCTCCAAGGCAGCCAGGGCGCTGGCGGGTTTGATGAAAAGCAGCGGCTGCTCGGGTACCGGGTTATTTAATTCCTTGGCATGAGCCGCGTAGTTGCGGCCCACACAGACGATTTTTCCCGGTGGCATCTCCAGCGGGCGACCATCGATAAAACGGTGTTGCGAATACATGGCAAAGCCCTTTTAGTCGAAAATTTTTCCAGGGTTCATTACACCGTTGGGGTCAAAAACCTGCTTCACGTGGCGCATCAGGGCAATTTCCTCGGGGCTGCGCGAGTATTGTAGATAGTCTTTTTTCAGCAGGCCGACACCGTGCTCGGCCGATACGCTGCCGCCGAAGCGTTGCACAATATCGAACACCGCCAGACTGACCTTGCCACATTGCTCAAAGAATTCACTTTTATCCAGACTGTCTGGCTTGAGAATATTCAGGTGTAGATTTCCGTCGCCAATGTGTCCAAACCAAATGATCTCAAAATCCGGGTATTCGCTATTTACGATATTCTCGACTTCGCTGAGGAAGTTGGGGACTTTTGAAATGACCGTGGAAATATCGTTTTTATAGGGCGTCCATCGTGAAATGGTTTCGGAGATATCCTCGCGCAGACGCCACAGGTTTTTTAGCTGCTCAAGGCTTTGGCTCATTACGCCATCGAGTACCCAGCCTTCCTCTACGCAGGCTTCGAATAAGGCCATTGCCTGTTCTTCGGTTTCGTCGTTGAGTTTTTCGAATTCCAGTAGGGCGTAGTAAGGGCACGTCGACTCGAAGGGGCGTGGCAATTTGCTGTGCTCAACGACTTTTTGCAGCGCTTGCTCGGAGAAAAACTCGAAGGCAGTCAGATCCATTTCTGATTGAAAACGGTTGAACAGGTTCATGATGCCATCGAAGTTCTCAACACCCAGTACAAAGGCGGTGAGGTTTTTCGGTTGTCGGGTTAACTGCATCGTTGCTTCGCAGATCAGTCCGAGGGTGCCCTCGGCACCGATAAACAGCTGGCGAAGGTCGTAGCCGGCATTGTTTTTTAGCAGGCCGTTGTTCAATTCCAGTATGTCGCCGGCACCGGTGACAACGGTCAGACCGGCAACCCAGTCGCGGGTCATGCCCCAGCGAAGAACCTTGATACCGCCAGCATTCGTGGAAATATTACCGCCAATCTGTGAGGAGCCCGCAGAGGCGAAGTCGACGGGATAGTAGAGGCCCTGCTCGTCGGCGAAGTGCTGTAGCTGTTCGGTAATCACGCCAGCCTGACAGCGCACGGTGCGGTCGATAGCATTGAAGTCACTGAGCTGGTTCATGTAGTCGAAGGAGACTACCACCTCGCCGTTGGCAGCCACGGCGCCGCCGCTCAGGCCGGTGCGACCGCCACTTGGCACCACTGCCAGCTGTTCGGCGTTGGCCAGTTTAACAATGGCTTGAACGTGCTCGGTGCTGCGCGGAAAAACGACCGCCAGTGGTGCGGGCTCCCAGGCCTTGGTCCAGTCTCGGCCGTGGCTGTGAAGGGTGTCGGCGTCGCAGCGAACTTTGTCTTCGCCAACAATGGCTTGAAGCTCAGCAATAACACGCTCTGGAGAGGAATGGGGATTGGCGGAAGACATGGCAAATTGCCTCGGAAATTGACTACAGGAAAAGCGTTTTATGATACCATATTGCGCTTTCATATTTCCCCTCCGAGAGCACATCCCCGATGGCAAAAACCTCCCTAGACAAGGCCAAGATTAAATTCCTTCTCTTAGAAGGTGTTCACCAGTCCGCCGTAGACGCACTCCACGCCGCTGGCTACAGCAACATCGACTACTATCAGAAGGCCCTGCCCGACGACGAGCTAAAGCAAAAGATCGCCGACGCCCACTTTGTCGGCATTCGCTCGCGTACCCAGCTGACGGCTGACGTGTTTGATTCGGCGAAGAAATTGATCGCGGTGGGTTGCTTCTGTATCGGCACAAATCAAGTAGACCTAAAAGCGGCAACTGAGCGCGGTATTGCGGTCTTCAATGCGCCGTTCTCCAACACGCGCTCGGTCGCCGAGCTGGTGATCGCCGAAGCGATCTTGCTGTTGCGTGGCATTGCTGAAAAGAACGCCGCGGCCCACCGTGGCGAGTGGATGAAAAGTGCTGTCGGCTCTTATGAAATTCGCGGTAAGCGCCTGGGAATTATCGGCTACGGATCGATCGGTATGCAGCTTTCGGTTATCGCGGAAGGCCTGGGTATGGAGGTGTGCTTTACCGATGTTGTGAACAAGCTGCCACTGGGCAATGCTGTTCAAGTGAGCTTGGGTGAATTGCTGGCAACCTCCGATATTGTCAGCCTTCACGTGCCGGAAACGGCGTCCACGCAGGATATGATCGGTGCCAATGAGCTGGCCCAGATGAAGAGCGGGGCAATCCTGATCAACGCCTCGCGCGGTACGGTTGTTGATATCGATGCCTTGTGTAACGCGCTGAGCGATGCCCGCTTGTCAGGCGCTGCAATCGATGTATTTCCCGAAGAGCCGCGCGGCAATAACGACGAGTTTATCTCGCCGCTGCGTGAATTCGACAACGTTTTCCTCACGCCGCATATCGGTGGTTCAACGGTAGAGGCTCAGCAAAACATCGGTCTGGAAGTGGCTGATAAGCTGGTGAAATACTCTGACAATGGCACAACAACCTCGTCGGTTAACTTCCCTGAAGTGGCGCTGCCGGCCCACCCAGGCAAACACCGTATTCTGCACGTGCACCGCAACGTGCCGGGTATTCTCAGTGCCATTAACCAGATTTTCTCTGAGAACAATATCAATATCTCGGGTCAGTATCTGCAAACCAATGACCAAGTCGGTTACGTGGTCATGGATCTGGATAAGGACTCTGGGGCCTTGGCTCAAGAGAAGTTGTCGCAGATTCCCGACACTATTCGCTGCCGCTTGCTGTTCTAAGTCAGCGCACTGATGGCTGAGCTGGAACGCCTTGAGGCGCTGCTGGATAAAACGGCCCTGGTGGCGCTGAGCTACTTTGATGTAGACGGTGCCGCATTGCAGCAGCGCATGCTGTCGGGCAAGGTCGTGCGGGTAACGCCCAGCGACGGCATTACCCTGCGCCCGCCTCAGGGTGAGGAATTTACCCTGCCCTCGTCCATGTCGCCGTGGTTTATTGCGCCGCCAGGTCAATACCGCGATGGCGCTGACCACGCTGTCGACAACCCGGATTATCTGGTCACATGGAATGTGTATCGCTGCCAAGATAAGGATAAGCCGGAGGGCGAGCACCAGTGGTGGGAGTGGGTGGCCAATACCCAGCCACCCACGGTGGGCAGCTGATCTTTTTCGCCACTGCCAAAATGCCAATTGAGCTGTTTTGCCATAGGTCTGCGCAAGCCACCTTTCTATACTGAGCGCTTATTCGCACAGTTAGAAGGACGCGGCCATGAAACTCGGCTTACATTTGGGCTACTTTCAAAAGCAACCCACAGATCGCTTTATCGAACTTGCACAGGCTGCGGAAAACCTCGGCTTTGACTCTGTGTACACAGCGGAAGCCTACGGTTCCGACTGTTTTACTCCCTTGGCGGCGATCGCCGCAATGACCTCTAAGATTCGACTGTGTACCGGCGTTATGCAAATTTCGGCGCGTACCCCCGTGTGCGCCGCGATGTCGGCACTGACCCTCGACCATATTTCCAACGGTCGCCTGTGTCTGGGCGTGGGGGTATCGGGGCCGCAGGTTGTTGAGGGCTGGTATGGCCAGCAGTTTAAGCGCCCTTTGGAGCGCACGCGTGAGTGGTTGGATATCTTCCAGCAGGTGATTGCCCGTGAGGCGCCGGTGGAGTTCAGCGGCAAGCAGTACAACCTGCCCTACAACGGGCCGGATAGCCTGGGTCTGGGCAAGCCCCTGAAGAGTATTACCCATCCGCTGCGCAATAAGATCCCGGTATTTCTCGGCGCTGAAGGGCCTAAGAATATCGCTCTTGCGGCAGAGCGATTCGACGGCTGGATGCCGATATTTGTCTCGCCCTACCGTATGGATATCTTTGAGGAAAGTCTGGCAAATAAGCCTGAGGGCTTCGAAATTAATGCCATGGTGAATTGCATCATTAACGATAACCTCGACGAAGCGATGTTCCCAGGCAAGATGACCATGGCTCTCTATCTCGGCGGCATGGGCGCCCGCAAAGATAACTTCCATAAGAACTTGATGGGACGCATGGGCTTTGGCGACGAAGCCGAAAAAGTGCAGGACCTGTGGTACGAGGGTAAGCACGAAGAGGCGATCAAGGCCGTGCCGGATGCCTTAGTGGATGAAATTTCCCTGGTGGGTCCGAAGGAGCGAATTAAAGAACGCTTGCAGGACTGGAAGAAATCACCGGTGACCAGCCTGATGATCGGTCACCGCGATCACTTTGAAACGTCGGTCGAAACCATGGAGTTTTTAGCTGAGGCGGTTCTCTAAGCCTGCCTGTCCAACCTTTTTCCCCACCGCCGGCCGGGTGGTGGGGCACTTCTTGTTCTCTCCTCCTTTAAATTTGCAAAGACCCATAACGAAAGCATTGTGTTTTAGTGTTGCTGTAGTTAGGCTACATATGTGCGCCGCGTGTTATGGCGCGCCATAACAATAATGAATAATGACAGATGGTACTCACTATGCGTATGTTCTCCTGCCTCGGCCGGGGCTTGCTGCCCGGCTGCGTGTTGCTGCTGGGTGCGAGCCCGGCATTTGCTCAACAAGCGCCAGTTGCTGCCAAGGAAAAAATGGGCGGTACTATAGAAGAGGTGCTGGTAACCGCCCGTAAGCGCTCGGAAAATTTGCAGGAAACACCGGTTGCTGTCACCGCGATGAGCGGTGACGACTTGCGTGCCCAGGGCATTTTGAGCACCACTGAGTTGAGTAAATCGGTGCCCAGCTTGCAGATTAACGACAGCACGTCTGCGCAGATCTTTATTCGCGGTATTGGTCAGCGGGCACCGATGGCGCGCTTCGATCCCTCGGTGAGTGTTTATCTGGACGGTATATTTATTCCGCGCCCGGATGGCCAGCTGCTGGATACTATCGACGTCGACAGTGTGCAGGTGTTGCGCGGCCCTCAGGGCACCTTGTTTGGCAAAAACAATACCGGCGGCGCCCTCGTTTTCACGCTGAGCAAACCTGAGGATGTTGCCAGTGGTTATGTGGAGGGCGGCCTGGGTAGCTATGGCGAGAATCGGCTGCGGGCAGCAGTAAATATGCCGGTGAGTGAGGACTTCCTTACTCGCCTGTCAGTGAATAGCCACCGCCGCGACGGCTTTCTTGAGGACCGCAGTATCGGCGACACGCAGTCCATTGACCGGCTCTCGGCCATCTTTCAAACCCGCTGGCTCGCCGGTGATAGCCTGACACTGGATACCCTGACCTTCCTCGGCAAAATTCGCGAGCGCTATCCCACCTATCACTGCAAAATTGTCAATGATGATGCCTTGTTTGTGGATGGCCTCGGCCTGCTGTGGCCGGGCGATACCGACCCGAGCAACCCCCGGGCGTATCGCGACAACTGCGAGGCGAATGACCGGGATAAGCTGCCCGATTTGGTGACCAATCAGGGTGATCAGCAGTATCAAGTTAAAGATCAAGATGTTGTGCTGCTCGGCGCGACGGCAGACTGGGAGCTCAATGCCGATCACAGTATCAAGGGTATTTTTGGCTACCGCGACGCGGTGAAAGGCGGGCCTCAGAGCAATGCGGATGAAGGCGGCCCAGCGCCCTTTTTGCGCGGCATCGTGTTGGGTGACAGCGACCAGGAATCGCTGACCTTAGAATTGCAATTCAACGGCCGGCTATTCGATGGCGCCGTAGACTACACGGCGGGGCTGTTCTGGCAAGATGAATATAAGAACGAGCGCTTTATGGTCGGTAGCCCATTGGTCGGTGCCGATTCCACCTCCTTGGCGCAGTTGTTGGCCGGGCAAGTCCCCAACCCGGCATTGATCCCCCCGGGTGGCACTAACCCTCCGGTGCTGGGCGCGCTGGTGCCCCTGGCAACGGTGCAGGATTTTGAAATATTCGGCGAGACCGCGGCCGCCTTTGCGCAAGCAACGTGGCACATCACTGAGGACTGGGAGCTGACTGTCGGCGGTCGCTACACCGAAGAGAGTCGCGACTCCGAACTGGCTACACGCGAGGCCGACTTGGCGGCGGTGTCTACCGCCTTGACCTCGGCCGATCCGCGATTTGTGCCGGTCGAGCCGTCGATGGGCATTCATACTTTCCTGGGCACGTGGTCTCAGGACCCGCTGAGTATTGCCCAGGATATTCTGCGAGAGGCCTACCCCGATATCATCGGTGCGCCATTAGGCGCTGCCAAAAACTACGAAACCAGCAGCACCTTTAAGGAGTTCACGCCGATGGCATCAACCTCCTGGGTGCTGCCGGAGTCGCTGCTGGAAAATAGTCTGGTGGATTCCGCCATGGTCTATGCCACGTGGAGCAATGGCTTCAAGTCGGGCTTTCACGAGCCCAGCGGGGTCGATGGCTTAGCGGTGGTTGAACCGGAGTTGCTGGAAAACCGTGAAATCGGCTTCAAGATAGACGCACTGGAGCGGTCGCTGCGCTTCAATGTGGCGCTGTATGCCATGACCTTCGAAAATATGCAGCTGATCACCGTGAGCGTGGACTCGGCCAATTCGCTGATCGTGACCTCGCAAAATGCCGGCGAGTCGACGATTGAGGGCGGCGAGATGGAGCTGACGTGGCTGCCGACCATGAATACCTTGATTACCCTGAGCTACAGCAATAACAACTACAGCTTTGTCGAGTTTGAAGACACAGCTCTGCTACCGCTGGCGGTGGCGGGCGACAGCGTTGCAATCGATCGCAGTGATGAAGAGTTTGCGGTGTCGCCGAGGAAAACGGCGGCACTGGGTGTTCAGTACACCTTGAATACAGAGGTGGGGTTGTTCACGCCGCGTATTGATTTGAGCTACAAGGGTGAAGTGTATATGGGCTTGGATGACGCCTCCTGGGACGTGGCCAAGCGCAACCCGGGCTTGGTGTATGCCGACGACTATATGCTGGTCGACCTGCGCCTGAGCTGGAGCAATCGCGAGAACGACCTGAACATTGCCGCCTACGTGAAAAACGCCACCGATGAGCGCTACGACATTGGTGCTGTGGCGACGGGTGAATCGCTGGGGACCTATGCTCAAGCCCTCGGGGATCCCCGGTTTTACGGTGTGGAGGTTTTTAAGCGTTTTTAGCGCTGTTTACCACTGAGACTGAATGTGCCTTGGCCGTTTTGGCCAAGGTGCTCAGCGAGCGCTGGCAGGCAGTTTTCCAGCTCGGTGCGGAGGGTCCAGGGTGGGTTGGCAACAAACATACCGCTGCCGAACATGCCGTGCTCGCCTTGTGGGGCGCATACTTCCAGCCGTGCGCTGAGATAATTGTCGGCGACGCAACTAATTAGTTTCTTTTCGAGACCTAGCGATTCCTGCCGAGGCAGCAACGGGTACCACAGTGCGTATACGCCGCTCGGGAAGCGTTTTAGTGCATCATTTAGGCTGTGTATTAATGTCTGATAGTCGCGCTTGTTTTCATAGGGAGGGTCGATAAGCACCAGTGCCCGCCGAGATGGCGGTGGCAGCAGGGCCTTTAGTCCGGAAAAACCATCCTCTTGATGGACGCGGGCGCGCCCAGCAGTGACGCGCTGCAGCTCTTCATAGTCAGCAGGGTGCAACTCAAAGAGTTCGGCGCGATCGTTTTTGCGCAGCAGTTGCTGGGCAATCAGGGGTGAGCCGGGGTAGTTATTGGCATCGCCGGAGTCTTGATAGTAAGCATCAATCACCTCGAGATAACGGGCTAATTGTGCTGGCAGAGGGGTGTGCTCGGCGGCGCTACGCAAGCGGCTGATGCCACTGCGATGCTCGTGGTTTTTGGCTGAAAAACCGCTGTCTAATGGGTATTGCCCAGCGCCCGCATGGGTGTCGATGTATAACAGCGGTTTGTCTTTTTTCTGAAGGTAGTCAAGCAGCAGGATCTCCACCACGTGTTTAAGCACATCAGCGTGGTTACCCGCGTGAAAGCCGTGGCGATAACTGAGCACCTTTTCGGCTAACTCTGGTGGTAATCAACACAGCGGGCGACTTCATCCGCGGCGCCGAGGATGACGGGTACGCGCTGGTGGATGTGCTCGGGCTGAATGTCGAGAATATTCCCGTCGGGGGCGCACACTTTGCCACCGGCTTGCTCGACGAGCAGGCCCATTGGGTTCGCCTCGTACATCAGACGCAGTTTGCCGGCCTGCTCGGGTTTGCGGGCGTCCCAGGGGTAGCAGAACAGACCGCCGCGACACAGTATGCGGTGCACATCGGCCACCATCGCTGCCACCCAGCGCATGTTGTAATTCTTGCCTCTGGGGCCTTCGCTGCCCTGAAGCAGTTCACCAATATAGCGCTGCATGGCGGGGTGCCAGTGGCGCTGGTTGGACATATTAATGGCGAACTCTTTGCACTCCTTCGCAATGCTGACCTCGGCCTCGGTGAGCAGGTACTCCCCCGATTTCGGCTCGTAGGTAAACATCACCACGCCTTTTCCTAGGGTTAATACCAGCATTACGGATGGCCCATACAGTACATACCCCGCAGCCAATTGTTGGCGGCCCGGCTGCAAGAACTCGGCCTCGCTAACGGCGCCTTCGCCACGGCTGCCGAGCACGGAAAAAATGGTGCCGACCATGCTGTTTATATCGATATTCGACGAGCCGTCCAGCGGGTCGAACGTGACCAAAAATTCGCCATCATTGTGGGCGTCGACGACCTCATCTTCCTCTTCAGAGGCAATACCGCGCACGCTGGGCAATGCCGACAGTGCGGTTTTAATGCGCTCATTGGCGATCACGTCCAGCTTCTTTTGCTCTTCGCCCTGAACGTTCTCCGCACCGGCGGCGCCGAGAATATCGTTCAACGCGCCGCCGGACAGATCGTCGCGAATGGCGCGGCTGACCTCGGCAATCGACAAAATCAGTTGTGCCAGTGTCGATGAAGGCGCGTGAGAGGAAAGGTAGTCAGAGAGGTTCTGGCGGGACATATCGGGAGCATCCGGTCGGTGTGGTGACAAAGCAGCTATTATGCCAGTGGGGGTGCATCAGTAACAGTACGTTGCGAAGGCGGGGTTACTGTTCTAGCTTCAGGGGGAAAGGTCGCGTCGCAACAGGGAGGTTGTCGAGATGCGTGGGTGGATCATTGTTGGACTAACGGCGTCACTGCTGTCATTGGAGAGTGCCAATGCAGCGGATTGGCCACAGTGTAAAAGTGCCAAGCGAGAGGCGGTGCGTTTGCAGCAGGCCTTGCGCGATGGCCGCAAGTTGAAGGGCTATAAAAGTGGTGCCGCCATGAAGCGGGCGCGAAAAAGCCGGGACAACTGGCTGCGCAAGAACTGCCGCTATCATTCCCGCCGATTGCGGGAGGTGGAGCGGAGCATGATGTGAGCGCTAATAAATGATGCTGTGCATCAAGTAACTAAGAATGGTGGTCGCGCCCAAAAAGCTGCAATCGATAAGGGCGACCTTACGATTTTTGGCCTGCACCCGGCGCAATAGCCAGGCGACGCTAATATAGCTGCTGAGGCAAAGTATCATTGTGCCAGACGGAAGCAAGCCCTTGTGCAGTAGCATCACCAGCACCCCAACCATCCAGCTCTGTAGCAAGCAGGCGCTTGCCATTGCCAGCAGCGACGATTCCGGGCCAGCCGCTTTGTCGCCGAGCCTCTGCTCTAAACGCCAGGCGTCGCCGAATACTCGCGGTGAATACCAGATGTAGCCAAGCAGTAGACTAAGGAGAAAGGCACTGGCTGCGGCGCCTGGGTGGAGGTCAAAAATCGACATGAGACTTGGGTCCGTACCGCAAGAGTTATCATCACGACTGGATGTTGATGTAGAGTGTAGTCTGTAATGCTGAGAATACGAACACACGATGTGGTTTTTCATTGAGGCTGTTAACCAGGGAGAGAAAAATTAATGCGACTCTTTTCGTTACTGTTCGCCGCCATTTTGGCCTTGTCGGGCGCGAGCCAATCACTGGCCGCCGAGAAGGTTCAGCTGCCGGACGATCTCGGGACTGCAATGTTGTACAAGGCCAAGCGCAGTGATGCTCCCGCGGTTGTTGTGGTGCACGAATGGTGGGGCTTAAATGATTACGCTCGCAAGCGCGCCAAGATGCTTGCTGAGGCCGGCTATACCGCCATTGCTGTCGACATGTACGGCCATGGCAAAACAGCGAGCCACCCAAAAGATGCCACGGCCTTTATGAATGCAGCACTCGCTGAGCCGGAAAAAATGAATGCTCGCTTTGATGCGGCGATGGCTATTTTGAAGCGCCAGACCAAAGGTGATATTTACGCGATTGGCTACTGCTTTGGTGGCGCTGTGGTGTTGAATCAGGCGCGCCGCGGGCTGGATTTGGCGGGAGTGGCGAGTTTTCACGGTAGCCTGGGTACCGAAACCCCGGCGCAAACGGGTGTGGTGAAAGCCAAGGTGCTGGTGGCCACAGGTGGGGCTGACCCGATGGTGCCCGCTGAGCAAGTCGGCGCCTTCGTCGAGGAAATGTCTTCTGCAGGTGTGGATTTACAGCTGATGAGCTTCCCTGGCGTTCAGCATAGCTTTACCAACCCCGGTGCCACGGCCGTCGGTAAAAAATACGGTCTGCCATTGAGTTATGATGCCAAGGCCGACAGCCAGAGCTGGGCAGCCCTGATGCGCATGTTGGAAGACTAAGCACGGCGATGGCCGGGTCGCGTTTATATAAGGTGCGCAACAGCCCTTTGCATGGCAAGGGCTTGTTTGCTCGCCGGGCTATTGCCGCCGATACCGTGATTGGCTGGTGCGAAACAGCGCCAACAGTAAAGCCGGGTTTGCACACCTTGAGCCTGGCGGATGGCCGCGATGTGGATGTTTGCTGCTCCTTGAAATACATCAATCACGGCCGGCCGGCCAACGTGATCTACTATGACGACTTTAGTGTGGTAGCGCTGCGAGATATCGCCCCTGGCGAAGAGCTGCTGCACGACTACGGGGATGACTGGCCTTAGGTCGCTCGTCCGCCAATTTTCCCGCCCAGTGCCACGTAGTTATGAGTGATAAAGAAAAGTCCCTGCACCGCATTAAAACCGGTGGTTTTTCGCGCCGCCTGGAATTATCCAAAGTGGGGCTGCGCTACGGCAGCCGAGCCTTGCGCCAGTCGCTGCGCGAGCGCTTTTCCAACGATGAGGAGGCCGCCCTGGCTCAGCGCCGAGAGAACATTGAATTCTTTATCGCAGAGCTGGGTAAATTGAAGGGTAGTGTAGTGAAAATTGGTCAGGTGATGGCCACCTATGCCGATTACTTAATGCCGCCAGAAGTCGCTGAAGCGCTACATTCACTGGAGGACGACACGCCGCCAATGAGCTGGCGGGCGATTCGCAAGGTGTTGGAAAAAGAGCTGGGCGAAGAGCGCCTTGCTGAGCTGGATATCGACACCGAGCCGCTCGCCGCCGCCTCGCTAGGCCAAGTACACAGGGCCGTTTTGCGAAGCAGTGGTGAACAGCTGTGCGTGAAGGTGCAGTATCCCGGTGTGGATAAAACTATCGACGCCGACTTCCAGGCGTTGATGGGGTTGTTGAAGCTGTCTCGGCTGCTGGATGCAACGCGTAATATTGATGACTGGTTTGGTGATATCCGCCAGCTCTTGCACAAAGAAGTCGATTACGAGCAGGAAAAACGCGATCTCGATTTCGCCCGCCAGCGCCTGAGCGGTGAAGCGCGCTATGTGGTGCCCCGCAGTTACGACCGCTATTGCACTCGGCGTGTGCTCACCATGAGCTATGAAAGCTCGCAGGGTGTGGCTGCTTGCGACGTCGAGGCATTGTCGCAGGCGCGCCGCAACGCGCTGGGCGAGGCGCTGCTGAGGCTGTTTCTCACCGAGCTGTTTCGCTGGCAGCGTATGCAGACCGACCCCAATTTTGGCAATTACCGCGTGCGTATTAATGACGATGGCGACGATCAGTTAGTGTTACTGGATTTCGGCGCCATGCGACTGTTGCCGCCGGACTTCGCCGAGCGTTTTTGCGAGATGATGCGTGCCGCTTACCGTCGCGATCGCGAGGTGTTCCGGCAGTGCAGTATTGATCTGGGTTTTATGAAGGAGCACTTCCCGGACAGCGTGCTGGATAACTTCGTGGACATTGGTATGGATATCGGCGAGCCGCTGCGCTCAGCCTCCCAGGCCCCGGATGAGGCGCGTAGCGCCGACGGCCTTTACGACTGGCGGCGCAGCAACCTTCCTAAACGTATTGCCAAGCGGGCAGTGGCGGCCTCCATCAGCACGTATTTTGCGTTGCCCCCTAAGGACTTCCTTTACGTTATGCGTAAACTCATGGGTGTCTATGCCCTGATTGCGCAGTTGGATGCCCATTTTGACGGTGAACCCGTATTCCAAGAATTTTTGTAGTGGTGTTTATTAACGAGCTGTAACCCCCGCGGCCAGTGACTTCGGGCACTTGAGCGGGCTTTTAGCCTTGAACTTTTCGACTATTAGGCATCTAATAAGCAGTCGGTATTTTTGGGCCCCCGCGAGGGAGGCCGTAACCAGTGAGGAGGATGTGCATGAGCACCCATCTGCAGCCAGTACAGCAACTTGTGCCGGGTGGTGATCTCTCTGCATATATTCAAGCAGTAGGCAGTATCCCTGTGCTCAGTGTTGAGCGTGAGCGGGAACTGGCGGAAGAACTTCACTATCGTGGCAACCTTGAGGCGGCCCGCGAGTTGGTTATGTCGCACCTTCGATTTGTGGTGCACATTGCTAAAAGCTACAGCGGCTATGGCCTGCCCCAGGCTGACCTGATTCAGGAAGGCAATGTCGGTCTGATGAAGGCGGTTAAGCGCTTTGACCCCAGCAAAGGGGTGCGTTTGGTGTCTTTTGCGGTGCACTGGATCAAGGCGGAAATTCACGAGTACGTATTGCGCAACTGGCGCATTGTGAAAGTAGCAACCACCAAGGCGCAGCGTAAGTTGTTTTTCAATCTGCGCAGCGCGAAGAAACAGCTGGCCTGGCTGAGTAATGACGAGGCCCACGCCGTGGCCAGTGATCTCGGCGTTGATGTCACTGAAGTGCGCCGTATGGAAGGGCGCCTGAGTTCGGTGGATGTCGGCTTCGATGCCAGCGACAGCGACGACGACAGCAGTTTCGTCGCGCCGGTGCATTACCTGGAAGACAACAGCCAAGACCCCGCGCGCCTGCTGGAAGCTGACAACTGGGAAGAGAGCAACCACCAGAGTTTAGCGCTGGCGCTGGACGAGCTGGACGAGCGTAGCCGGGATATCCTGCAAAGCCGCTGGTTGGCTGAAAGTAAAGCGACGCTGCACGAGTTGGCAGACCGCTACGGTGTTTCCGCTGAACGCATTCGACAGCTGGAAAAAGCGGCGATGAAAAAGCTTAAGGCGGCCATGGAGTAAGCGCGCCCGTTGCGGCCCTCCTAAGTAACACCTGAAAACGCCCCGCTAGTCGGGGCGTTTTTTTTGCGGGCTGCCACGCATAAATACGCATGTTCCCCCGCTGAGGGACGCGCTACAAATGGCCAAGGTTTGGTGTGGCGGGGCAAAGAATAATGACATTCCCTTGGCTTTCAGCACGCGGCGGCAAGCGCTGCATCGTATTGTGCGGCGCGTTGTTACTGTGCCCGTGGCACGCCTATGGCAAGGGCTTTTTGGATTTTAACCTATACCCCTACCTTGATGACGTAGAAAGCGATTCGGTTTTTACACTGAATATTGGCGCCCGGCTTTCCGAACGCTGGTCATACTTTGGTTTTATCAATTTCTATAACCAGCCGGCTACGGCTGAGCTGTCGGAAACGAATAGCTATTACACTGAGCAAAATCTGCGTCGGCAGTTGGCGGCAGTACCGTCGCTCGATCTAAGCGTGCAGCATAATATGCGCACCGGCGAGGACAATGACCGACTGCGCTTTGGCCTGCGGTGGCGCCTGAATGATAGTTCGTGGTTTCGCCACCTGTTTGCACAACTCAATCTGACCTATTCGCTGACCCTGCACGCCCTGCAAATTGACGACCGCGACGAATCGGTTTGGCAGTTGGAGCACAGCTGGCGCTGGAGTTCTCCCGCCGTGAGTGAGCGCCTATACCTCGCTGGGTTTATTGATCACACCTTTAATGAAGACCTACCTGAGGGCTTCCCGGCCAACCCGATGGTTGCCGAGCTACAACTCGGCTGGCGGCTGTGGCAGCAGTGGTATGCGGTGGCGGAATACCGCCTCAATCAATATCGTCGGCAAGATGTGAATAACTTGGCGCTCGGGGTTGAATACCGCGTGCCTTTCTAATTGCCTAATTACGACGCTGCTGCCGGCAGCTTTGCCTATCGGCCTCCAGCCCTTACAATACGCGCTGTTTTCGTGGGGGCAGTATGGCGTCGATCACTTTCTTTCTGGCCGGGCTTTCTGGCTTTTTCGCTGTGGCCTTGGGCGCCTTTGGTGCCCATGGTTTAAAGGGTCGTTTATCGGCTGACATGTTGGCCGTGTATGAAACGGCCGTGCAGTATCACTTCTATCATACCTTTGCGTTATTGGCCGTCGCGTTATTGATGCAGCTGGGCGTACAACACGGTGCGCTGCGTGCGGCCACCTGGCTCTTTGGTATAGGTATTGTGCTGTTTAGTGGCAGCCTTTACGCCTTGTCGATTAGCGGTATTAAAGTGTTGGGAGCGATCACCCCGGTGGGCGGCTTGTGTTTTCTTGCGGCGTGGATTTGCCTGATGGTGGCAGCCCTAAGAGGTGTGCAATGAGTGAAGAGAACACCAAAATGCGCCGAATTCGCAGCTTTGTACTGCGTACCGGGCGGATGACCGAAGGCCAAAAGCGCTCCTACGATTTGCACTGGCCAAGCAAGGGGCTGGAGCTTGAAAAGGGCGCGATAGACCTGGACGAGGTGTTCGGCCGCCGCGCACCAACGGTGTTGGAAATCGGTTTCGGTATGGGCGACTCGCTGGCCACCATGGCCGCTGCAGCGCCAGAGAAAAACTTTATCGGTGTAGAAGTGCACAGCCCCGGTGTCGGACGTCTGATGCATTTAATCGATGAGTCCGGTATCGAGAATTTACGCGCCTACTGCGACGATGCCGTTGAAGTGTTAGAGCGCTGTATCGCCAATGAGAGCTTAAGCCGAGTGCAGGTGTATTTCCCGGACCCCTGGCATAAAAAGCGCCACCACAAGCGCCGTTTAATTCAGCCGGAATTTGTTCAGCTATTGCGCAAAAAACTGCAGCCCGGTGGCGTGATTCACTTAGCGACTGACTGGGAAAACTACGCTGAGCACATGATGGAGGTTATGTCAGCCGCGCCCGGTTTTACCAACTGCGAGGGCGAAGGCCAATTCGCACCGCGCCCGGAGTACCGGCCGGTGACAAAATTTGAGCGTCGCGGTGAACGCCTGGGCCACGGCGTGTGGGACTTACTGTTTGAGAAAACGGCGGACTGAGTCCGCCGTCGCTGCGCCGCTCATTTAGAATAAGCAAATGTTTCCTCTCATTCCTCGAACGGCGAATCTTTCGCTGCAACAGGCGTAACTCAACGAGTGTGAGCCGGCCCGAGTTGCTCGCTGTGAAAGCGAATATGGTCTTCGATAAAGCTCGCGATAAAAAAGTAACTGTGGTCGTAGCCCTCTTGCATCCGCAGAGTCAGGTCAGCGCCGCCGGCTGTGGCTGCGGCCTGCAGCAACGCGGGTTTAAGCTGACTCTCTAAAAAGTCATCGTCGCTGCCCTGGTCAACCAGAATGCGCGGGGCAGTGGCGCCGTGCTCACGAATCAAAAAGCAGCTGTCCGCTTGCTGCCACTGCTCACGATCTTCCCCCAAGTACTGGCCGAGTGCCTTTTCTCCCCAAGGACAGTTCATTGGCGAGCTAATGGGCGCGAACGCCGACAAACTGTGGAAGCGCTCGGGGTATTTTAAGCCGAGCGTCAGCGCGCCGTGCCCGCCCATGGAATGGCCGAATAGACCACAGCGGCTGGCATCAACAGGTAAGTGTGCACTTACTAGTTCTGGCAGCTCGGTGCTGATATAGCTCTCCATTTGGTAGTGTTCAGCCCAGGGTTGCTGGCTGGCATTGACATAAAAGCCCGCCCCCAGGCCCAAATCGTAGGCACCGTCGGGGTCGTCGGCAACGCCCTCTCCGCGCGGGCTGGTATCCGGCGCAACGATCGCCACGCCATAGCGTGCGGCAAATTGCTGCGCGCCTGCTTTTTGCACGAAGTTTTCGTCGCTGCAAGTGAGCCCAGAGAGCCAGTACAGCACCGGCACCTTGGCGCTTTTCGCCTGGGGGGGCAGAAAAACGGACACCTGCATTGAGCAGTTCAATGTCTGGCTTTGGTGGCGGTAGCGAAGTTGTCGGCCGCCAAAACAGCGGTGCTCTGCAATTTTCTCCATCGTCTTCCCCCGGTTAATACAGTACGACGGAGCGAATGCTTTCGCCCGCATGCATTAGGTCAAAGCCCTTGTTGATGTCCTCAAGCGGCATGGTGTGGGTAATCAGGTCGTCGATATTGATCTTACCATCCATGTACCAGTCGACGATTTTCGGTACGTCGGTGCGGCCGCGTGCGCCACCAAAGGCGGAACCGCGCCAGACCCGGCCGGTCACCAGTTGAAAGGGGCGCGTTGAAATTTCCTGGCCAGCGCCGGCCACGCCAATGACCACAGATTCCCCCCAGCCCTTGTGACAGCACTCCAGTGCTTGGCGCATGGTGGTGACATTGCCTATGCACTCAAAACTGTAGTCGGCACCGCCTTTGGTAAGCTCGACAATGGCTTCAACAATATCCGGCACTTCCTTGGGATTGAGGAAGTGGGTCATGCCGAATTTCTTCGCCAGCTCGACCTTGCTGGGGTTAATGTCCACGCCGACAATCATATTCGCGCCCGCCATGCGTGCGCCCTGAATAACATTGAGGCCGATGCCTCCCAAGCCGAACACCACGACATTGCTACCGGGCTCTACCTTGGCATCGAAGACAACCGCGCCGACGCCTGTGGTGACGCCACAGCCGATGTAGCAGACTTTATCAAAGGGTGCATCCTCACGAATTTTCGCCACAGCAATTTCTGGCAGCACCGTGAAGTTGGAGAAGGTTGAGCAACCCATATAGTGCTTGAGTGGTGTACCGTCGAGGGAGAAGCGGCTAGTGCCGTCCGGCATTAAACCCTGGCCCTGGGTGGTGCGGATCGACTGACACAGGTTGGTTTTGGGATGCAGGCAGAAGTCGCAGTGGCGGCATTCCGGGGTATACAGGGGAATAACATGGTCACCGGGTTTAACGCTGGTAACGCCCGCGCCGACTTCTACCACAATGCCAGCGCCCTCGTGGCCGAGAATGGTGGGGAACTCTCCCTCCGGGTCATCGCCAGATAGAGTAAAGGCATCGGTATGGCAAATACCGGTGGCCTTTAATTCAATCATCACTTCGCCGGCGCGTGGGCCCTCCAGGTCCACATCGAGTACTTCCAGGGGCTTTCCAGCGCCAAAGGCGACAGCAGCTTTTGTTTTCATGGGTGTCTCCCAGTATTGGTCAATGGCGCTAGTCTAAATTGATAACTGAGCAACGATAATCCACTATTTGGTAAACTCATTGTTTTTATATGACAACAATAAGGGGCGGCCGTGAAACATTGGGAAGCGGTGGAAGTGTTTGTTGCCGTGGTGGAGCAGGGCAGTTTTTCGGCGGCCGCGCAGCATTTGGGGATGTCAAAATCCCATGCCAGCCGTCAGCTCAGCCGTCTGGAAAATCACCTCGGTGTGCAACTGCTTACTCGCAGCACCCGGCGTTTGGTGTTGAGTGAAATCGGCGAGGCATACTTTCAGCGTTGCAAAAGTATTCTCGGGCAAATGCAAGAAACTGAGCAGGCGGTTATGCAGCAGCAGGCCAGCCCGCAGGGCAATCTGCGGGTGACGGTGGCAGGGGCCTTTGGTGAACGCTACGTGGCGCCAGCGGCGGCAGAATTTTTAAAGCGTTACCCCGCCGTGAATCTGCAGCTGGATTTTAATAATCGCAACATCGACTTGCTGGAAGACGGTTACGATCTGGCAATTCGCGCAGGGGTGCTTAAGGACTCGTCGTTGATCGCCCGGCGAATCGCCGAACGGCGCTTGTTAATTTGTGGAAGCCGCGACTACTTCGACCTCTATGGTGTGCCCAATAGCGTGGAGGACCTGCGCGAACACAGTTGTTTGGTGGGTTCTTTACCCACGTGGCGGTTTCGCGATTCCCGTGGTCAGCATGTCGAACTCAAGGTTGAGGGGCGCTGGCGCAGCAACAATGGCCATGCGCTATTGGCGGCGGCGCGCCGAGGGCTGGGTTTGGTGCAGCTGCCCGAATTTTATGTTTACGAGGACCTGCAGGCAGGGCGCCTGCAAGCGGTGATGCAGAACTATCAACCCGCCGATACTGCCGTGTGGGCGGTGTATCCCCACAACCGTCATTTATCTGCCAAGGTCAGTGCCTTTGTCGACTTTTTGGCAGAGCAGTTTCGCCAGGTCGACTACCTCAGTTAGCGCGCTTTTGCTTGCTAGATTGCGGGTTTGGCTGAGCTTTCATGCGCGGGCGCAGACGCAAAATACGCGATTCGCGATGTTGCCATTCACGGCGGCGCTGCTCCGCAAAGCTATTGGCGCAAGTGTACAGGCGGCTTAAATCCTCTGGGCTGATATCCACAAAGGAGTCCAGCTCGCGCAGCGCCTTGGCGACGTCTTCTTCTTGCAAATTCGACGCTGCTGCGGCGCTGCGTCCGAGGGTGCTGGGGTAGCGGCGCGAGGGAAACAGGTTATTAAACAGCAGGCCTGCCAACACCAAGGTACAGGCATTCAGTAGCACCGGATTAAGCAGTAGTGAATACGACAGCTGGTGAATCTCTGCCCCGCCCATTACCGCAAATAGCGCTGTGGCCACGCCGGGAGGGTGAAGGCAGCGCAGGTAGTACATCGCCGCAATAGATAGCCCCGTTGCCGCGATCGCGGCGAATTCGTGAGTGGGTAGATAGCGCTGACAGCTCACGCCGATAAAGGCCGAAATAACATGCCCACCCAATACTGGCCAGGGTTGAGACAGCGCGCCGTGGGGGATGGCAAAAATCAGGGCCGCACTGGCGCCTGTCGAGGCGAGCATCCACGCCAGCGAATTCCCGCCGGGCAGCTGGCTGCTCAGCCAGCAGGCGAAGGCCATGCCGAGTGTGCTGCCGATAATCGATAGCCACTTCTCAGCATGGGAGGTGGTGTTGGCTTCAACGCCGAGTAGGCGGGCGAGAGGCTGATGAACGTGGTGGCTTGGCACGTGCGATGGGCCCTTTGACTGGCCTTGCCGGTTTGGCATGGCACCAATTTAGGGCGTGCATTCTAGCGAGCAATAATTATTATGTTTATGGAATATTAATCATATTAAAATTTCATAAAAGTGAATTTAAATAGGCGGCGCCAGCTGTGGACAGAACCCTGTTAAAGACCTTTATGGAGATAGTGAGCGCCGGGAGTTTGCTCGCGGCCGCTGAGCGCCTGCATATCAGTCAAACGGCGGTGACTGTGCGTTTGCAGCGCCTGGAGCAGCAGCTCGGCTGTGCCCTGTTTGTGAGAAACCGCAAAGGCGCGCGCTTAACCCCGGAAGGGGAGCGTTTTGCGCCCCATGCACAGCGCTTGCTCAGTGAGTGGCAGCTGGCAGTTGACGCGCTAGCAGAGCCCCTTACCGAGCAAGCAAGGTTGGCGGTGGGGGGCGAAACCAGCCTGTGGAATCCCTTGCTGAGCGGTTGGTTGCAGTGGGCCCAGCAACAACTGGGCGGGGTGCAGTTTGAGGCCTGTGTCGAAAGTGCCGAGACCTTGCTGGCCAAGTTAGAGTGCGGTGAGCTCGATGCCGTGCTTGTGCACTTGCCGCGTTACCACAGCGACTACGTTGTGGAATTGCTGCTGGAAGAAAAGCTCCTCCTGGCTGAAACGCCATCGCGGTCAGGGCCATTTTATCTGGTTGATTGGGGGCCGGGCTTTCGCGAGCAATTTGAGGCGAGTTTGCCGCGAGCAAAGCATCACCGCTTTAGGGTGAATCTCGGGCCGTTGGCCCTGCAGCTGATGTTGGCCAGCGGCGGCAGCGGCTATTTTCGCAGCCGTGTATTAGCGCCCTACTTTGACAGTGGCCAGTTGCGCCGTGTGAACGACGCCCCCGAGTTCAGCTACCCGGTGTATTTGCTCACCCGGCGTGGTGAGCGCTCGCTGGTCTTGAGCCAAATGCTGGAGGGCTTGCGGCAACAAGCTGCCGAAGAAAAGCAGTGGCAGTTGTAACACCGCATTCCGCGACGCGTCATTGCGGTGAATCATTGAAGGAGAGTGCAATGGGGTTCTGGCACAGCGCAATGTCGCGGCCGGTCGCTTTCACCGCGCTGAAAGTGGCTGCCGTCGTGGGCACGATATTAAATGTGATCAATCAGGGGGAAGTGCTGTGGGCGGGTGTCGAACCGGATCTGCCGCGCTTATTGCTCAACTACCTTACGCCCTACTGCGTTGCCAGCTACAGCGGCGCGAAAACGCAACAATTGGCCCAGCAAGCGGCTGGGCCAGGCGTGTGCCGCCAGAGTAAAGCGCCTTAGGTTAACTGGCTTTCTACCCAGTCGAAAACCGGGCCATAATTTTCCGGCAGCTGCTGTTTCAACGCCTCTAATGCCGTGCTGACCGCCGACAGCTGTGGATGATTGATATTGATATGGCCGAGTTTGCGCCCAGGGCGAACGTCTTTGCCATACCAGTAGCACTGAGTAGAGGGAATCGCCATCCAGCGGGTATCTCGCTCAATGCCAATCAGGTTGATCATCACGCTATGACCGCGTACCTCGGGTGCCTTGATCGGCAGTTTGGCAACGGCGCGCAAATGCATCTCAAACTGGCTGACGCAGGCGCCGGCCTGGGTCCAGTGGCCGCTGTTGTGCACGCGGGGCGCCAGCTCGTTGACGATCAGTTCGTCGCCAACCCGGAAGCACTCCATCGCCATCACGCCGACGTAGTTCATGGCGTCCATAATCTTACCCAGCATGGCCTGTGCCTGGCCCTGCAAGTGATCCACGCGAGACAGCGGCGCAACGGACGCCATCAGAATACCGTTGCTGTGCAGGTTGAGTGTCAGTGGATAAAACACGTGCTTGCCATTGCTGTCGCGGGCGCCGACCAGAGACAGCTCTTCCATGAATGGAATTTTCTGCTCGGCGATGGCGGTGCCTTGCCACGCCGCGGGCACGTCGTCGGCATTGTCACTGTGCAGCCAGTACTGGCCCTTGCCGTCGTAGCCGCCCGTGCGACGCTTCAGTAATACGTCCTTGCCCAGTGCCTGGTGCAGTTCGTCGGCGCTGGTGTCCTGCTCAACGGCGCGCCACGGGGCCGTGGCAACGTCAAGGCTGTCCAGCAGAGATTTTTGGTGGAAGCGGTCGGCAATGCGCCAAAAAACATCGGCGTTGACGAAATTCGGGTGCTCACTCAAGTGGCGAGTCAGCGGTGTTTCCGGCCACTGTTCGCGCTCAACGGTGACAATATCGTTGTCGCCAATGCTGGGTAGCGCGGTCACGTCGGGGTCGAGGGGTTCAACGCGCAGCGCCAGCGGGTACGCGGCCTGTTGTAGCATGGCGCCCAATTGACCGGCGCCCAATACCCAAACAGTTTGCATTAGGCCTCCCGAGGGTCTGGATTGTCGAGAACCGTGTCGGTCTGCTTGCTGCGGAACTGTTCGAGTCGCTCGGCCAGCTCCGCATCGTGGGTGGCCAGAATCTGGCAGGCGAGCAAGCCGGCATTAAACGCACCCGCGGTGCCAATAGCCAGTGTGCCCACGGCAATCCCTTTGGGCATTTGCACGATGGATAACAGGCTGTCCATGCCATTCAGTGCGCGGCTCTGCACAGGCACACCCAATACCGGTAGGCGGGTTTTCGATGCGACCATACCGGGTAGATGGGCTGCGCCCCCAGCACCGGCGATAATCACCGAGTAGCCGTTGTCGACGGCTGTTTCGGCGAAGCTCATCAGCTTGTCGGGGGTGCGGTGAGCGGAAACCACTTCCACGTGGTGCTCGACCCCTAGCTCGCTCATGATCTCGGTGGCTGGACGCATGGTGTCCCAGTCGCTTTTGGAGCCCATGATTAGGGCAACTTTTGCTGACATTGGCTTTTGCTCTCGTCGCGTAAAAACCGCGCATTATAAATCAATTTTCAGGCTCTGCGCGCGTCAATTGGTGGATTATTGAGCGAATTCCTGCGATCGCAGCGCCGGCCATCGGCAATTCCGCTGCTTTTTGCTGGCCGCTTGCTCCGTCACTGGCATTGGCGCGTAAGCCTGCACATGCTGCGGCGCATTTTTTGACGAATTTTGTAACAAAGGCCACGCTTGTGAAACTATGAGCAGCGGCTGCATGTGCCCAGCCGGCTTACCGTTGATAAACAGGATAATTATGCAAGAGACCCTGCCACTGTTAGAGCTGACTGAATTCCCCGCCATACACCGCCATGCCATCGACACCTTACAGGTGAACCTGGGATACAAGTGCAACCAGCGCTGCCTGCACTGCCACGTGAATGCGGGGCCGACGCGCACCGAGATGATGACCGAGGACAATATCGCCCTAGTGCTCGATGTACTCCGCGCGCGCGATATCAAGGTGTTGGACCTCACCGGTGGGGCGCCAGAGCTTCACCCGCAATTCCGCGAGCTGGTTGTTAAGGCCAGGGCACTCGGGGTAAAGGTGATTGATCGCTGTAACCTGACAATTTTGTTTGAGCCAGAGCAGGAAGGGCTGGCCGAGTTTTTGGCAGCCAACGATGTAGAGGTTGTCGCGTCGCTGCCCTGTTATTCCATGGAAAATGTCGACGCCCAGCGCGGCGACGGTGTGTTCGATAAAAGTATTGCAGGCCTTCAGACTCTCAACCAGTTGGGTTACGGGCAGAGCGGTAGCGGGCGGGTTCTCAACTTGGTGTACAACCCCCAGGGGCCGACACTGCCACCGAATCAGCAGCGCTTGGAGGCCGATTATCGGCGTGAACTCATGGCGCACTTTGGCATTGTTTTTAACTCGCTGTTTGCGCTGGCCAATATGCCCATTCAGCGCTTCGGCTCCACGCTTATCTCCAGGGGGCAATTCGACGATTACCTCGCGCTGCTAAAAGGTAGCTACAGCGAGGCCAACTTGTCGTCGGTGATGTGCCGCAGCTTGGTCAGTGTTGACTGGCAGGGCTACCTATACGACTGCGACTTTAACCAGCAACTGGGGCTCGGCTTGCCGAGTACCGGTGATCAGCGCGCAGACTTAACGACGTTGCTCTCCAGGAATCTACAAGGGCAGCCCATTCGCGTAGCGGGGCATTGCTATGGTTGTACAGCGGGGCAGGGCAGCAGTTGCGGTGGGGCATTGTAAGGAAATAACACGATGAACAGTCACGATATTGTTAAAGATTATTACGGCAAGCAGCTGCAGAGCTCCGACGATTTAAAGACCAGCGCCTGCTGCGATGCCAGTGCCATGCCCGAGTGGCTCAAGCCGCTGTTGGCCAAGCTGCATCCCGAGGTGTTGTCGCGCTACTACGGTTGTGGGCTGGTGTGTCCCACGGAGCTGCGGGGGCGGCGCGTGCTTGATCTGGGCTGCGGCAGCGGCCGCGATGTCTACGCCCTCGCGCAAATGGTGGGGGCAGAGGGCGAGGTGGTCGGGGTGGATATGACCGACGAGCAGTTAGCGGTCGCGCGCGATACCCAGACCTGGCACGCTGAACAATTCGGCTTTGATAATGTGCGCTTTATCCAGGGCTATATTGAGCGCTTGGATGAATTGGACCTGGAGCCAGCCAGCTTCGACGTGGTGGTATCCAATTGCGTGATTAATTTATCACCCGATAAAGCCGCGGTGTTAGCGGGGGTGAAGCGGCTGCTGAAGCCCGGCGGCGAATTCTATTTTTCAGATGTTTACGTCAATCGGCGTGTTCCCGAGGCAATGCGCGATGATCCACTGCTCTACGGCGAGTGTTTGGGCGGCGCCCTGTACTGGAACGATTTTGTGCAACTCGCCAAGGGGCAGGGCTTTACCGACCCGCGGTTAGTCGAAGACCGCCCCTTGGAAATGACCGACCCGGCTGTTGCAGCAAAAACGGCAGGCGTGGAGTTTTTCTCGGCGACCTATCGTTTGTTCAATCTCGATAATTTGGAAAGCGACTGTGAAGATTACGGCCAGGCGGTTCGCTACCGTGGCAGCATTCGTGAAACGCCGGTGAACTTTGTCCTCGACAAGCACCATATTATTGAAGTGGGTCGGGTGTTTCCGGTGTGTGGTAATACCTGGCGAATGCTGGCCGACAGCCGTTTTGCCGAGCACTTTGATTTTTTGGGCGACTTTAGCCGCCACTACGGCATCTTTGAAGGCTGCGGCGTGTCGCTGCCCTTCAGTACGGCTGATGATGACGGCGCCTTGCCCTGTTGCTGAATTATTCGCGCAAAAATACAAAAGGAGTGTGTGATGAAAATGCGTCCCCTGGGAAATTCCACTATCGAGGTCAGTGAGCTCTGCCTGGGCACAATGACCTGGGGCGAGCAGAACACCTGTGACGAGGCCTTCGAGCAAATGGATTATGCTCGCTCGCGTGGGATCAATTTTTTCGACACCGCTGAAATGTATCCGGTGCCGCCCCGGGCGGAAACACAGGGGCGCACGGAGGAGTACATCGGTCGCTGGCTGAGTGAGCGCGGAGGTCGCGACCAACTGGTGCTTGCCAGTAAAGCCACCGGCCCCGGCAATGCACATATTCGCGGCGGCCGAGGGCTGGATCGCGACGCCCTGCTCAAGGCCTTCGAAGGCAGCCTTCAGCGTCTGCAAACCGATTACCTCGATCTCTATCAGATTCACTGGCCAAATCGCGACACCAATTTTTTTGGCAAGTTGGGCTACCGCCACAGCAGCGATAACGCCGACGTCGAAGCGAATCAGCATGAATTACTGAAAACCCTCAGCGAGTTGGTGGCCAGCGGGCAGGTAAAAACGGTGGGGCTGAGCAATGAAACCCCCTGGGGCGTATTGAATTTCCTGCGCCTGGCCGAGCGCTATGCCCTGCCGAGGGTGGTGAGTATTCAGAACCCCTACAACCTGTTGAATCGCAGTTTTGAAGTGGGGCTGGCCGAAATTGCCCTGCGTGAAAATGTGGGGCTGCTGGCGTATTCACCGCTGGCCTTCGGCATGCTCAGTGGCAAATACCGTCACGGGCAGCGGCCCGAGAATGCCCGCATTACGCTTTTCGAGCGTTTTCAGCGTTACAACAATCCTCAGGCTGCCGTGGCGACAGAGCGCTACGCCCTGTTAGCGGAGGAACACGGTATAGACTTAGCGCAGATGGCGCTGGCATTCGTCACCAATCAGCCATTTGTCACCAGCAATATTATCGGCGCAACCTCAATGGCGCAGCTAAAAAGCAATATCGACAGCGCCGAGCTCGTGCTCAGCGATGCGCTAATGGAAGGTATTGAGGCCATTCACACCGCCCAGCCAAACCCCGCCCCCTAGAGAACGAAAGGGCTAACTGCGGCAGATCCGGCTCAGTACGGCCTTCAGGTAGCGGGTCTCGGGGATCGCCGGGTGTACGGGGTGGTCGGCGCCCTGCATCCCTTCCGCTAGTATTTGAGCGTGGCGGTCAATATGGCGTGAGGCCGCCCGCACAATATCCAGTAGTGACTCGCGAGGCATGTGCATGGAACAGGAGGCCGATAACAGATAGCCGCCGGGTTCGAGTAAGCGCATGGCCTGTTCGTTGATGCGCCGATACGCCTGAATGCCTTCTTTTTGGTCTTTCTTGCGTTTAATAAACGCGGGT
The DNA here is from genome assembly GCF_964011655.1 of uncultured Spongiibacter sp. Classification (NCBI taxonomy): domain Bacteria; kingdom Pseudomonadati; phylum Pseudomonadota; class Gammaproteobacteria; order Cellvibrionales; family Spongiibacteraceae; genus Spongiibacter; species uncultured Spongiibacter sp. Next base: position 51,777 of record NZ_CAXGPO010000013.1, read on the forward strand.
GGGTCGACGATGATGACATCGAAACGTTGGCCGTCTTCCTTGAGCTGTTTAAGCGCCGCGAAGGCATCGCCCTGAAGCGTGTTAAAGCGCTCGCCAATGCCGTTTAGCGCGGCGTTCTCGTGGGCTTTTTCCAGAGCGAGCTCGGAGGCGTCGTTGCACCAGACCTCGCGAGCGCCAAAAACGCCGGCTTGCACACCAAAACTGCCCACATAACTGAAGACGTCCAGCACGCGCTTATCCTTAACGATATCGCGCAACCAGGCCCGATTGGGACGCTGGTCGTAGAACCAGCCGGTCTTTTGGCCGCTGCTCAGCGGCGCCAGGAAACGCACGCCGTTCTCCGTTAATTCAACGTCTTCGGGCGACTCACCGAGGGCGCAGACCACTTCGCTGGGCAGGCCCTCAAGTTTGCGCACCGAGGCATCGTTGCGCAGTAAAATTGACGCCGGAGACAGCAGTTTATCCAGCGCTTTCAGCACCGGCTCGCGCAGGGCTTCCATGCCTGCGGTATTAAACTGTACCGAGAGGTGGTCGCCGAAGCGGTCGACGACCAAGCCCGGCAACAAGTCACTTTCACCGTAGACAAGCCGGTAGCAGGGCGATGAAAAGAGTTGCTCACGCAGTGCCAATGCCTGAGCGATACGCTGTTCAATCATTGCCTGGCCAAAGGGCTGCTGACCGCCGCTGAGCAGCCGCGCGCAGATCAGCGACTGCGGGTTTATGTACGCTACGCCCAGTGTTTTGCCCTGGGATGACTCGACAATCACTTGCTCCCCGGCTTCGAAACTCTTCAGTGGGCTGGCCTGTTTGTCGACCTCATTGCTATAGATCCACAGATGGCCGCCGCGCAGTCGACGTTCTTCATTTTTGGCAAGGCGCAGGGTAGGCAGGGTCATTGTGTTGTCTCGGTGGTGACGAAAGGCGGCATTATCGGGGATTGTGCTCGCTGGTGCCAGAAAAGCTGACTATCTTAATGTTGCCGATAAAGTTATTTGCCTGACCGTTTATGAACTCGAAATTTGGTTAATGACCTGTTACTTTTGGGGTTAATGATGACCACGTTCCCGGGTCGTCACGCGGTAAATAATCGAAAAAGCCCTCGTGCCGGGCGTAATTGAGGAAAACAATTATGAGCCAGTGTCCCTTTACTAACCTGCTCAGTCTGGATACTTACGTAAACGGTATGCCCTATGAAGAGCTGGCGAAGATCCGCCAAGCCGGTTCAATGGTGTACATGGATGACCCCGAAAATGGCGTGCCGTACTGGGCCGTTGTAAAGCGTGATGCGCTGGATTTCGTCTCGCAAAACCCGGATTTATTCTCATCTAACGTTGAAGGCCCCTTCCCGATGGAAGTGCCCGAAGGTGAGGAAGAGATTCAAGCGGTGATGCACGAAAACATCATTATCGCCATGGATCCACCCAAGCACATGAAATACCGCAAAATTGTTCGCGATGCTTTCACGCCGCGCGCAGTGGCAAATATGGAAGAGTGGCTGCGCAAAGGTGCGCGCTCAATCATTGACCGTGTTGCCAAGAAAGGCGAGTGTGAGTTTGTTGAAGATGTGGCTGCCGAGCTGCCCTTGATGGCAATTCTGGAGCTGCTGGGCGTGCCCCAGGAAGACCGCAAGCAGTTCTTCGATTGGACTAACATCATGGCCTTCGCCGATGACCCCGACTTGGCGACCAGCCGCGATGAAGCCAACGCGGTCAGCTTTGAGGTTATTGCCTACGCTGCCGAGCTGGCGGCCAAACAGCGCGAAAACCCCACCAGCCCTGTGGTTGAAGCCTTGCTGAATGGTGAAGTTGACGGCAAAAAAGTCGACGAGGAAATGTTCGCCTGGATGTTCATCCTGATTATGGTGGGTGGTAACGAGAGTACTCGTACCGCAACCGCTCACGGTATGCGTCTGCTGATCGAGCACCCAGAGCAGCTGCAACACCTGGTGGATCACCCTGAAGACATCCCCGATGCGGTCGAGGAAATGCTGCGCTACAACACCGCGTTCATCGCGATGCGCCGCACCGCTACTCAGGACATTGAATGGAATGGCCACAACATCAAAAAAGGCGACAAAGTTGTGCTGCACTACCATGCAGTCAACCACGACGAAGACGCCTACGGTGATGATGCCATGAAGTTCGATATTCACCGCGCTAAGCGCCTGCCGAATATGCGCCGCGAGATCCGTTCTTTTGGTATCGGCGAGCATTTCTGCCTGGGTATGAACCTGGCGCGCATGGAGCTGAATATTATTTTTGAAGAGCTGATTCCACGCCTGCGTAACCCCAAGTTTGCCGGCGATGTTACCTACATGCGCTCGTTCTTCATCAACACCATTAAAGCCATGCCGATTACTTTTGACCCAGAAGTCTAAGTGCAGCGGCCGTGCTAAGAGCCCCCTTTTGGGGGCTTTTTTTTGCCTGAAGATTGCCGCTAGTTGTCCAGGCCACCCAGACATAGGTACTTCAGCTCAACGTAGTCGTCGATGCCGTATTTCGACCCTTCGCGACCGATCCCCGATTCCTTCATACCGCCGAAAGGCGCCATTTCACTCGATGTGACGCCCTCGTTAATGCCGATAATGCCGTACTCAAGGGCCTCTGCCACCCGCCAGACGCGGTTTAAATTCTGGGTGTAAAAGTAGGCGGCGAGCCCGTAGTTAGTGTCATTGGCCAGCGCGATCGCCTGTTGTTCATCCTCGAAGCGGAACAAGGGGGCCACCGGGCCAAAAATTTCTTCCTGAAATACCCGCATAGCTGGCGTGGCATCGCGCAGCACAGTGGGTTCAAAAAAATGCTCGCCAATACTGGCGCGTCGTCCGCCGGTAATGGCTGATGCGCCTTTCGACAGCGCATCGTCGACCAGCGCGGTGACCTTGTCGCACGCCTGGCGGGTGATGAGGGGGCCCATTGTGGCATCGCTGTCGCGGCCATCGCCGAGCCGGAATTGTTGGACTTCGGCGGCAAAGCGCGCGGCAAAGGCATCGTAGATGCCATCCTGCACGAGAATGCGATTGCTACAGATACACGTTTGGCCTGCGTTGCGGTACTTAGACGCCAGGGCGCCGGCGACGGCGGCGTCTATATCGGCGTCGTCAAATACGATAAATGGCGCATTGCCGCCCAACTCCATTGACGTTTTTTTAACCGTCGCGGCGCACTGTTCCATCAGAATTTTGCCGACGCGGGTCGATCCGGTGAAGCTGACTTTGCGCACCAATGGGCTGCTTGTCATCACGCTGCCGATGTCGCTGGCCTGTGTGCCGCAGACTACATTAAACACCCCGGCAGGGAAGCCGGCCTCGTCGGCCAGTGCCGCTAAGGCAAGCGCACTGAGCGGCGTTTCATGGGCGGGTTTGATCACAATGCAGCAACCCGCCGCCAATGCCGGCGCGGCCTTGCGAGTGATCATGGCGTTGGGGAAATTCCACGGCGTAATCGCCGCAACCACACCAATAGCCTGTTTGATGACCAGTAGCCGTTTGTCGCGCGACGGGGCTGCGAGAATGTCGCCATCGATGCGCTTTGCCTCTTCAGAAAACCATTCAACATAGTTGGCGCCGTAGCCAATTTCAGCATCCGCCTCGGCGAGTACTTTGCCCTGTTCGGCGGTGAGAATCGCCGCGAGATCGCGGCGGTGTTCAATGATCAACTGATACCAGCGCTGCAGAATCTGCGCGCGGGTTTTAGGTGTTTCGCTTTGCCAGGCGGCTTGCGCGGCGTCAGCTGCTGTGATGGCGGCGTCCATGTCGGCGGTGCCGCCATCGGCAACCTCTGTCAGTTTCTCGCCATTGGCAGGGTTCTCTACGGGGAAGCGCCGGCCGCTGGCGGCAGCCTGCCATTGGCCGTTAATGTAGTTGTCGTCGCGAAGCAGATCGGCGCGCTGCAACTGCATACTTGCTCTCCTTTATTGATTGGTGGCGTGAAGTTCACACTCCATATAACGCTGGCCCGGTACGTAGCCGTAGGGGCTGCGCAGCTCGCCGCTGTATTCTCGCTGAACGCGAAACCCGAGTTGCTCATACAGGGCTTGGGCGCGGGGGTTTTCCACCGACACATTGAGGCCTGCGCGCCGGTAGCCTTGCTGCCTGGCGCGGGATAGCAGCTCGGCGATCATTTGCCGCCCAAAGCCCCGGCTTCGTTGTTCGGGACACACGGCAAGCTGATAGATAAAGGCGACACCTTTACCCGGCGGCTTGATAACCGACTCGGTGCGTAGGCCGCGCCAGGCTGTGCGCAGTGCAGCCAGTGTTGAGTAGTGGGCGAAAATCAGACGCATCGCGGCTAGGGTGAAACGATTGGTTTGTTCTGCGTAGCGCAGTGCGCCCACGGCCACCAACTGGTCGTTGTCGATAAGCGCGAGATGTTGATCGTGGCTGAATTCGTTGCCTTTGGCGACGAAGGCGTGTTCTAGAAACGACGTGAGTTGCTCGCTTTGGCGGTCGCAGAACACGTAGTGGAACGCTTCCGGGCCGGAGCTGATGATAAGCGGTAGGGCTTTTTCCCTATCGCTAGGTCGGCATTGACGAAATGCGGTGCTAGTCACGATGGTTCGATCTCACGTTGAATTTTTTCCAGGCCCTGCCTAAGCGCTGGGGCCATCGGCATGGGGCGTTCGCTTTGTCGATTGACAAACACATGGGTAAAGCGGCCGTGTGCGGCGGCGATGGTTTCTCCCCGCCGGAAAATCGCTACGCCGTACTCTACTGAACTATTGCCCAGTTTGTTTACGCACAGTGCGCCCTCCAGCTCGTCTGGAAACGCCACAGCAGAGGTGTAGAAACACTCGCTGTGAACGATGTAGCCGATTTGCTCGCCGCGGTGAATATCCAGTCCACAGGCCTCTATCAAATAACGGTTCGCGGTTGTGTCGAACCACGAGTAGTAGTTCACGTTATTTGCGTGACCATAGACGTCGTTATCCATCCAGCGGGTGGTGATTGGGGTAAACCAACGGTAGTGCGTGCGCTGGCTTAGCGGTGATGCGGTCATTGGTGTGTCCTTCGAGCTCGGTGCAGTAAGTGCGGCTATAAGGCGCATATTGAAAGCGTGGTAGCCGTCAATAAGGGCTTGCCCATGCAGTCTATGGCAAGGCGATCTCAATGTGTAATTTGGTCAGGAATAGCGCTCACTGACGCGCTCACGTACAGCGCAAAGTCGGGGGTGTGTTTCATTGCGACAGGCTTCAAAATATAGGTAAACACTTGTTAAGATACGGGTATCTACGTATTACTGTTCGTAGTTGTGCATAGTAATGTAGCCCGCAATAACTCACTGATAACAGAGTGTTTATTTATAACGCATTTAATATGTGGCGATGTTGTCAAATGTGAGCGAGTTCAAATTTTGCTGCAGAGCTTGCGCGTAGGATCGTGCCGTTGATGGTTACTCGAAACGACACGTCTCGCAATAAATGATAAATACGGAGTCTTTACCATGTCTTTCCGCGGTTTAAGAAATGGCCTTGCCCTAAGCGTCTCGCTGGCGGCATCCAGCTTTAGTCATGCCCAAGCGGCACAAATTCCTGTTCTTGGTGGTCTGCTTACAAGCCTTGGCAGCCTGCCTATTATCGGCGCGCTGCCTCTCGATGCACTGACGAATCCCGCTGCGGGCCTGGATGGCCTGTCTGGCGCAGGCTTGCCAGGTTTAGACGCGCTGCCGCTGCCAGGCTTGGAAGCACTCCCCGATGTACTGGGCAATATTGGTAGCGGTGGTCTACCCGGCCTGGATTCGCTGCCCCTCGTTGGCGTGTTGGGCATAGGTGGTATGGGCGGCGCTGGTGCTGGCGATGTTCCAGGGCTGAGTGATCTGTTGGATGCGCTGCCACTGCTGTCATCTGAAACGCCGCAATTACCCGGTGTGGATGCCGTACTGAGTATCTTGAATGGTTTGGGCACTGGCGGACTGCCCGGCGCTGACTTCCTGCCACTGGCGCAGATCGCAGCAGTAGGTACCGGTGACCTGAGTATTCCCGGGCTGGACGCGATTATCGATATTCCAGCACTCGCTGACTACGCGACGCTGGCAAAAGTGGAAATGGCCGTGGGTGCCGTTGAAGGCTTCATCACAGGTGTTGTTGCCGACCCGCAGTCGCTAACGACCATCGGCTCAGGCCTTGGCCCCGACACGTTGTTTGCAGTTGTCCCCCTGCTGGGTGCCATAAAAGATGACCCCGCATCGCTGGCCACCTACTTCAGCGACGGCGGCACCATTTTAAGCGCCGAAATCGAATTACTTCCCCCTATTCCAGTGGTCAGCCAGCCGCTGGCACTGTGATACCTCGCCCCGGGTTACGGGGCAAATGCTTCTCCAGCATCTACTTGGGCGCCCTAGGGTGCCCTTTTTTTCGCCTGTTGGTTTGGCGGTTATCTCGATAGCGCGACTTCTGTATACACAAATTCCTGGGTGTACTCATAGCTCACGCTGACCTCACCGGGGCAGCCGGGTAGGCCAGAGAGCTCGTCGTCGATAGTGAAGCGCAATGTCTGGGTGCAAGCCTCTGCCGCGACCAGCCGAGCGCAGGCAAAGCCAAAATAGCGCTTCACGATGGGATAGAGCGCCTTATAGATGCTCTCCTTCGCCGAAAAACTCAGCGCGACCCCAACAGCAAAGGGCAGCGCGCTCGATGCCAATAACGGCACTTCGCTTGGTGACAAAATCCGCCGTTGCAGCTTTTGCGCTGCGGCTTCGCTCAGCGAGGGCTGAATATCGATACCCAGCGTCTGATACACACTGGCTCGACCGATGGAGCAGCGAACCTGGTTGTCGCTGTGAGTGATGCTGCCGACGGTGCCCGCCGGCCAAAGTGGGCAGCGCTTTTCATCGGCTAAGACGGTGAAATTTTGATGTCCAAACTGAACCAGCGCCTGACTGGCCAGCCAGCGGCCAGCGAAGAACTCTGCCTGGCGCTTGGTAATTGAGTCGGCAATTTTGTCGGGGCAATACAGTGAGCACTGCTCAAATAAAGAGGGTGTGAACGCCGCACTATCAAATTCCGCGCTCAGGCGTATCAGGCCCTCAGAAGCAGCGCCGGTTTGCTGATAGGCGTGCAAAAAGGAGGGCGGGGGAGTGGCTGGTCGTGTGGGTTCACGCATGGCGAGCAGGTTCTTAGAATGTCGCCACTATTGTAGGCTGCCCGGCGCATGCTGTCGCGCCGGGCTGGCATCTAGCTTCCTTTAGCGAGATGGGCTAGCAAGGCTTCGGCGAGGGCCGCCGAGGAGGCGGGGTTTTGGCCGGTAAAGATCAGGCCGTCACAGACGATATGGCTGGCCCAGTCCTCGGCTTTTTGATAGACCGCGCCGCGCTCGCTCAGCATATCCTCCAGTGAAAAGGGCACCACCTTGCTAAGCCCAACCGCCTCTTCTTCGCTATTGCTAAACGCCGTTACGCGTTTGCCCTTGACCAAGGGTTCGCCATTCGCGGCGATACTGTGGCGAAAGACGGCGGGCGCGTGGCAGACCGCGGCGACGGGCTTCTCGGCGTGAATAAACTGTTCGATGAGCAGCACTGAATGCGGGTCTTCTGCCAGGTCCCAGAGTGGCCCGTGGCCGCCGGGGTAGAAGATTGCGTCGAAGTCGCGTTCGCGCATATCGTTTAAGCGCTGCGTATGGGCAAGGCGCTGCTGAGCGTCGGCGTCCTGATTAAAACGCGCTGTTGCCGGGGTTTGGGCATCGGCCGCCGCGCTTTTGGGATCGAGTGGAGGCTGCCCGCCGGCCGGTGATGCCAGCGTAATGTCGGCGCCCGCATCGTGAAAAACATAGTAAGGGGCGGCAAACTCTTCCAGCCAGAAACCGGTTTTCTCGCCGCTGTCACCGAGTTGGTCGTGAGAGGTGAGAACCATCAAAATCTTCATAGTGCTTCCTGTGTTTTTTACTGTGATTCGGCGCTTCCCTGGACAAGCATTGTGCCGACATTACGCGACTCCAGCGGATTGATATAGGCTTTAGGGACATTTTCCAAGCCCTCTACGCGGTGCTTGCGGCTGTTGATTTTAGCGTCGCTTAGCCATTGCTGCATCGTCGGGGCAAATTCTGGTCAGTGCTCATCGAAAATAATAACGCCGCGCGTCTGGCTGTGGGTAATGATGACCATGTCTCAGCTGTTGACTTCAGGCGCTTTGGTCTACCATAGGCGCCGTTTAGAAGGGCATAGCCGTCGACGATGGAGAAGTGAAGTTGGGTGATTTAGTAGCGTTAATCAAGGCGAATGGGCAGCCTCATTTTGGCGTTTTCGAGCGGCCTGTCGGCGATATCAATTACCGCGACTACGACCTGCGCAACGCAATGGATAAGCCGCGAGGCAAGTTGGCGCGCCACTTTGCTTTCAACCAATTTCAGTTTTTATCGCTGTGTTGCGACGAGCTGATAATTGGCGTGGCGATTGTTGACCTGAAGTGGGTGAGCAATGCCTTTGTCTATTGCTATGCGCCGGATAGCGGTGAGTACGATGAGTTCAGCTTTGTTCAGCCCCTCGGTCTGAAAACGGCCATTCACACTCAGCCCAATAACGGCGAGGCGCATTTTTGCTCGGGGAAAAATCGCATAAAGATTGTCGCCGGGCCCGGCCAACGCCACCTCACTGTGTCGCTTGCCAGTGGTTTGCAGGTCGACGCAATTATCGATGAAGAACAGGGTTATCAACCGTTATCGATTTGCACCCGAGCAGGCTATGCGGGCTGGGTGTACACCCAGAAAACCACGGCCAGACCGGTGTCGGGTAGCGTGCGGTGGCAGGGGCGCGACTACGACCTCGCGGCGATGTCGGCGCTGGCGGGGGTGGATTGGAGCGCGGGTTATATGCGGCGCGAGACGTTCTGGAACTGGGGAAGCTTGTCAGCTCACCTCAGTGATGGCCGCCGCATTGGCTTTAATTTAGTCGCCGGTGTGAATGATACGGGCTATACCGAAAATGCGCTGTGGCTGGATGATCAGATGGTGAAGCTCAGCACTGTCGTGTTCGACTTTGACCGTCAAGACGGCGAGGCGCCGTGGGGTATGCGATCGCAAGATGGCATCTTGGATCTGCGTTTTGAACCAGCGGGTCAGCGCAGTGAAAAGCGCAACGCGGTGGTGATCGCTTCAAACTTCACCCAGTTTTTTGGTCGCTACTATGGTCGCATTAGCCTGCCGGGCGAGGAGTTGGAATTGTCCGGGCAGTGGGGTTTTGCAGAAGATCACTTCGCCCGCTGGTAGGGCATTTGTTGATCACTGTCACAAAACGAGGCAATTGAGTCGCGCCAGTTCTCCAATCGGCATCAGTTAACAGTTTGCGTAAGCGCGCTTTGTTTATAGTCGTCGCTGGCCCGAAGAAAGGATCGGGTTTTTTCGTTGGGACAATATAAAAATTGATTGGGGACGCACTTCAATGATGAAAAACAGAGCGCTGATTATGAGCTCGATGCTGGCCTTTGGCTTGTCAGCATGTGGCGGCGGTAGTGGTGGTTCGGGCGATGACGCGAACCTGCAGAGTGCCGCGCAGCAAGACGACGCTCAGCAGCTAGGCACCTTTGAAACCTCGGTCTCTGACGACCTGACCGCAGGTGAGCCGATCGACGGTCAATACATTGTGCTGTTGCAAAAAGCAGAAGACAGCTTGCTTGGGGCGCTGCCTCTGCCGGACCTGGTGGATCAGTTGCTGGCGACAGTGGGTGGTCAGCTATTGGGTGTTTATCAAAATGCGGTCAGCGGTTTCGTGGCCAAAATGAGCCCGGAAGCGGCGGCCTTACTGGCCAAGAATCCCCTGGTAAAACTGGTTGAGCAGGATCAGACCGTCTCGATTGCTGCGGTTCAGAATAACGCGACCTGGGGACTGGATAGGGTCGACCAGCCTTCGCTGCCGCTGGATAATCAATACTCTTACAGCGCCGATGGCAGTGGCGTTCACGTTTACATCGTCGATACCGGTATTCGCAGCAGTCACAATGAGTTCTCTGGCCGTACAGGTGTAGGTCGTAACTTTGCCGCCTCTGGCGGCTTGTTCTTTAGCAGTACGGACCCTGAAGATACCGATGACTGTAATGGTCACGGCACCCACGTTGCCGGTACGGCCGCGGGCAGCACCTACGGTGTGGCAAAGGGCGCCACAGTGTATCCGGTGCGTGTACTGGGTTGTAACGGTTCAGGCAGCAACTCCGGTGTTATTGCCGGTGTGGACTGGGTCGCGGCAAACCATCAAGCACCAGCAGTTGCCAACATGAGCCTCGGAGGCGGCAACAGTACCGCTTTGGATGAAGCGGTAAAAGGCGCGATTAATGCGGGCGTTACCTTTGTGGTGGCAGCCGGCAATGACAATACCGACGCCTGTAGCGGTTCACCTAACCGCGTGGCTGAAGCGGTGACCGTTGGCTCAACAACGTCATCTGATTCGCGTTCTTCCTTCTCCAATAAAGGAAGCTGCGTTGATATCTTTGCCCCCGGTTCGGCAATCACCTCTGCCTGGTACCAGGGCGATAACGACACTAACACCATCAGCGGCACATCAATGGCTGCGCCACATGTTGCGGGTGCAGCGGCGTTGATTCTGTCGCAAAACCCTAACGCAGCGCCGGTCAGTGTTTTCAGCACACTATTGCAAGACGGTACCAGCAATAAGTTGAGTGGTCTGGGCAGTGGCTCTCCCAACCTGCTGCTGCAGGTTGCCCAAGGTGAAGGTGTCGACTTCCCGCCGGTGGCGTCCTTTAGCTATAGCTGTAATGAACTCAGCTGTAGCTTTGATGCGTCGGCATCGTCTGACGATCAGAGCATTCAGCAGTACAGCTGGAGCTTTGGCGATGGAAGCTCGGCCGCTGGCGCGAGTGTTAGCCATACTTATGCAGCCTACGGCGACGTTACCGTTACGCTGACTGTGAGCGACACTGCTGGCCAGCAGGATACAGATAGCCAGCTGCTGAGCCTGCAAGAGCCCGGTGCTGGTCCCTGTCCTGAGTGTGAGCAAACCAGTGGCACGCTCACCGGCAGCAATGACAATGACTACAGCCCGAGCAGCGGCGGTTTCTCCAGCAATGGTGGCCAGTTCTACGGTCTGCTAGAGGGCCCTGCAAATGCCGATTTCGATCTCATTCTGGAAAAATATAGCCGTGGCCTGTTTTTCAGCAGTTGGTCGAGCGTGGCCAGCAGTGAGACGGCGAGCTCAAACGAAGAAGTGACCTACAACGGCACCAGTGGCACCTACCGCTGGCGTGTGAAGTCATACAGTGGCAGTGGGGATTACACTCTCTACACTGACAATCCCTAAGCGGGATATCCTTCAGCTAAGGCACCTTCGGGTGCCTTTTTTATGTCTCGGGTTTTTTCCTGAGTTGCTGTCGGTAGACGCTGGGCGGGAATCCTGTCCAGCTTTTAAAGGCTTTCGCAAAATTACTGGCATCGCTATAACCCAGCTGTTCGGCGATTAACTCAATGCTTACCGCTTGGTTGAGTAACTCGCGGGCGCGCTTTTTCCGGAACTCATCTTTTAACTGCTGATAGCTGCACTGCTCGGTTTTCAGTCGTCGCTGCAGGGTCGCGGTAGACATATTGAGCCTCGCGGCAACGTCGTCAATGGTCGGTAACTCACCCTGGCTGCGCTGCAGTTGGGCGAGCACCCGCGACGATAGGCGTTGTGAAGAGAGGCTGCGTCGCAGGTCATTTTCGCAGCGCGCTTCCGCCAGTTTTGCCAGGTCGGCGTCGCGGGTCGCAAGGGGCAGATCGAGGATGCTGTTCGGCCACGACAGGCTGTAAACCGAAGCGCCAAAGCTGATTTTGGAGCCGCCGGGGAGCGCCGGTGGCGGGCAGTTTGGGGCCTCTCCCTGCATGGTGATATGGCTGGCCAGGTGCGCGGCGCCGCGTCCAAGTATTTGTCGGCACAAGGTGTCCAGGCAGGAAAGCAAAGACAGGCAGACATAGCGCATGGCAGGGTGTTGTGGCTCGAGTGGCCGGAGGCACAGCATGGCGCGATCGCTGCCTTCGGTTATTTCAGGGTGGGTTTGTCCCGACTCGAGGGTGACAAAGTTAATGCGGGTAGACACGTAGCGATACAGCTTGTCCGCGGCCTCGGACAAACTGCGGCTATGCTGGGCGGCGTAGCCCAGGTAACCGTGCTTGGATAGCGTCATCCGGCGGCCGCCTTCCAGTGCCGACCACAGGTTGTTATCAATTTTCTGAAAGTTGCTCACAGCCTGTAGAAAAGAGCGGTGGCCAATACTGACGTCTTGCAGAAGCAGCACCTCGCTGCTCAGCCCACAGCCCTGTAGCAGTTCCCCAATGGCCATGCCGCGCTCAAAAGCTTGCTCGCTGAGCGTCACCAGGTAGTCACTGGATATGGAATACTCACCGTCGCCGTGTTGTTCTGCGTCCATAACGTGTCCTGTGTCGTTAAAGCACCGGAGGCTGCGAGAAATTAACCTGCTAGCAGTAAAAGCACTATGCCATAGTTTCCGTCGGGTGGTTGAGCGCGCGTAGCGCCGCGACAAGTTGGAGAATAATAATGCAGGTTAATAATGGGATTACCGTTCGGCGGATGCACTTTCCTGCGCCCGCATCCATGGACAAATACTGGTTTGGTGGGAATCCGCTGATTTCGACTTTTTTCTATGCGATGTCGGCGACCTTTCCCGACGGCGAGCGCTTTTTCATTGATACCGTGCGCCACTACCAGCCCGAGGTTAGCGACCCGGCGCTGAAACAGCGCATTCGGGCCTTTATCGGCCAGGAGGCTCACCACGGCAAGGCGCATGAAGACTTCAACAGTGCTTTGGAAGCCCAGGGCTTTCCTATGGCAAAGGTGGCCGCGCGGGCAAAGGCGCTGCTCAATACTGCGAGAAAACGCCTGTCGCCCCAGCGCCAACTCGCGATTACGGTGTCTTTGGAACATGTTACCGCAACGCTTGCTGAGCACGCTTTGCGTCATCCCGAGGTACTGGACGAGATGGACCCGACATTTCGGGACATGTTGGTATGGCACGCGGTTGAGGAAATCGAACACAAGGCGGTGGCCTTCGATGTCTTTCGTCGCCACGTGGGCAGTGAGTTTCTGCGCAGGCGTGTACTTATGCTGTCGCTGATACTTTTTTTCTTCCGCATCAGCGTATTTCAGCGCCAGTTACTGCGGGCGGATGGCCGGCGTGTGACGTGGCGTGAGCGCTGGCAGGCGTTGTGCTTTTTCTGGGGGCGGGGCGGGCTGATGACGGAGGCAATGCCGCACTTTTTGAAGGCATTTCGTCGCGGCTTTCACCCTGATGATATTGATCAGCGTGCACTGATTAACGATTGGCAGTTGCGCTATCCCGATGTCGCTGCTCGCCAAGTGAATCGCTAGTTTTCCTCTCAAAGACACCGCTCTTTTCAGTGGCCTTTTCGATGCCTTTGCCCCTTTGTCCTCGCGAAGGGGACTTTTTATCTCAATGAAAAATATAGAAAATTTCTAGAAATCTACACCGTGGGCGTATTTTTTACGCGATTGTAATGTGTGTGGGGCTTAACAGCCATGGCGGAAGCGCGTATCGTCAATGTAATACACGTAAACTTTGCTGTGTGTATTGGCTGTGCTTTTTCATGGCACGGTCTATGCTGAATAAAAATAATAATACTGGCCTGCACCACTCGTCGTGGCCAGTTCTACATAGGATTACGGAGCCGCCCCATGGAAAGTGTGTCTGGCCATTTCAATTTGCATAACTTCAAGCGCTATCGCCGCCTGGCGGTGGTGCTTTGCTCGCTTGCCGTCGTGGCGTGTAGTTCTGACCAGGGGCCATCGGCCGATAGCGAACAAGCCGCAGCGGCAGCTCAGCAACTGCTGGCCAAGGGAGCGGGTGCAGATGGCAAGGCGCTCTATCAGGCCTGCGTGGCCTGCCATGGCGATGAGGCACAGGGTAACCAGTCGCTGGGCGCGCCGTCGCTGCGCAACCAGCAGAGCTGGTATTTGACGCGCCAGTTGCAGGCCTATCGCTCGGGGCTGCGCGGCAGCCATCCTGAAGACAGCTATGGCCAACAAATGCAGGCAATCGCCAAGACCTTACCCGACAGCGAGGCGGTCGACGCGGTCGTGACATACATCTCGGCGATGGGAAGTCAGGCGGCAGCAGCGACGCTCAGCGGCGACCTAAAACGCGGCGCCGATTACTACAGCAACCTGTGTGGTGCCTGTCATGGCCCCGCGGCTGAAGGGATTGAATTGCTGCAAGCGCCTGCTCTGGCGGGGGTTGATGACTGGTATTTAGAGCGTCAATTTATTCATTTTCGAGACGGTATTCGCGGTGCGGATGAAGCCGATAAATACGGCTACCAGATGGCGATGATGGCGGATTCCCTGCCAGACGAAGCCGTACTGCGCGATGTGCTGGCGTATATTCAGTCACTGGCCGACTAGCAATGAGTGCTTACACGCGGGCCTTGTTGCCTTGCCTCGTGCTGCTGCTTTATTTGCCGGCTGTCCACGCTGCGCAAACCTGGAAACTCAATGAATTTTGTCCGGCGGGTTTTACCTTGCGCGATGGCGGCTGCTATTTGCTGAGCTTGTATCGCGATTACCGATCGTTGCAAAAAAGTGGTGTGGGCGGACTGAAAACCGGCTTACCCACGCTGCGAGAGGGCTTTAGCCCCCAGCAAATTGACCTCGGCCGCTTGCTGTTCTTTGACCCGGTGCTGTCGGGTAATCACCAGTTGAGCTGCGCCTCCTGTCACGATCCGAGTAAGGGTTTTGCCGATGGACGTGGACTGAGCATTGGCGCCGGAGGGCAGCTTGCCAAGCGATCAGCGCCGAGTTTGTGGAATGTCGGTTTTCTTAAGCGCTTGTTCTGGGATGTCAGAGCAGACTCGCTGGAGGCGCAAATGCAGGGGCCCCTTTACGACCCGGTGGAGATGGCGAACAGCCCGGCACAACTGCTGGCCGATCTTCGCGCCTCGGCGCATTACCCCGCGCTATTTGCCGAGGCCTTCGGTGGTGATGCATCGGTTCAGTTGGATCAGATATACACCGCTATTGCCGCTTTCGAGTCTTCCCTGGTGTCGTTAAACAGCCGTTACGACCTCTACGCCCACGGCTATCACGATGTTCTCAACGCCCAGGAAATTGAGGGGATGAACATCTTTCGCTCGTTTGTGGCGCGCTGCGCGGAGTGTCACACCCCGCCGCTGTTTACTAACCAGCAGGTTGCGGTACTGGGTACGCCAGAGCCGGACGGGCGAGCACTTGACCCCGGCGTGCAGGGTGTGACCGGTGATGCGTCGCAGCGTGGCGGCTTTAAAGTGCCTTCGTTGCGCAACGTTGCGCTGACGGCGCCCTATATGCACTCGGGGCGTTTTGCCACGCTGCGCGATGCCACGGCGTTTTACAACGGCGGACGGGGACACGCTGTACCCGCCGGCGAGAAGCTCAGCCTGCACTGGCATATTTGGGAGCCGAATCTCACCGATGAGGAGCTGGATCGCCTCGTCGACTTTATGAAAACACTGACTGACGAAAGCTATATGCCGACACTGCCCGAACGCGTGCCGTCAGGGCTGACGCCAGTATTGGGAAGCCATTGATAGCAATCAATGCCTGGGTAGAAAACCTAAGGAGCAGAACCATGAAAAAGCCCGTTGCCAAGTTGGCGCTATGGCTGTGTTTGTTAATCACTTCAGGCGCGGCCATTGCCGCCGAGCTTGCCGTGAAAGAAGGCCAATCTATTCAGGAGGCAGTGAACGCGGCTGCGCCTGGGGATGTGATTTTAATTCACCCCGGTACATACAAAGAAAGCGTCTATATCGATAAGGACAATATCACCCTGCGCGGCGTGGTGGTTGAGGGGGAGTGGCCGGTACTCGACGGCGAGCACAAACGCAATGACGCGATTTTGTACTCCGGTAACGACGTTACCGTAGAGTGGCTGACCATTAAGCATTACAAAGGCAATGCCATTATGGGGCAGGCCGGTAATAACTACATCATCCGCTATAACCGGGTTATCGATACCGGCGTCTACGGCATATTCCCTCAGTTCGGTAAAAACGGCCTGATTGAATACAACGTGCTCAGTGGCATCGAGGATGCGGCGATCTACGTTGGCATGTGTGACAACGTCGTGGTTCGCCACAATGAAGTGTTTGACAACGTGGCGGGGATTGAAATTGAAAACACCCGGCATGCGATTGTCGAAAACAACTATGCTCACAACAATACGGCTGGTCTGCTGGTATTCATTACCCCTGGCTTACCGATTAAAACCGCCTACGATGTGATTCTGCGCGACAACTTTGTGGTGAATAACAATACCGAAAATTTTGGTGCGCCGGGTTCGATTGTTGCCAAGGTGCCGCGGGGTATCGGTGTGGTTATCATGGCGGCGGATGATGTGATCGTCGAGGGCAATATCATTTCAGGTAACACGACGGCGGGTATCGTAATTACCGATCTTGGCTTTGTTACCGATATTGCTTCCGACCCCGAATCTGAGCCGAACCCGGATCGCATCGCCATTCTCGATAATCTAATGTATGACAACGGCACCGACCCTGTTCCCGAAATTAAAGCGGCCATGCTCACGCAATTCACCCGCCGTGGCCCGGATGTTTTTGCCAATATCGGTTCTGCTCAAGAGCCGGATAACTGCATTTTGCAAAAAGAACAGTACATCACCTTTGGCTTAAAGAAATGGAGCAAGTGCGAGCGAACCAATACGCACGATATTGATACCTACCTGCTTGCTGATGGTGCACCACCACGAGAAATCGAAAACGATGAGGACCGTACTAAGCGGCTTTATCAAGGTATTTGTGCAGGGTGTCACGCCTACAATATGCGGATGATTGGGCCGCCCACGCTGGCGATCCAAGCCCTGTACCACAAGAACCCAGAGGGCATTGCCAATTATATTGCTGAGCCACACAAGATTCGCCCGGATTATCCGCCTATGCCAACTCAGTCGCATCTATCGGAGGAGTTAAGGCGCAAAGTGGCAGAATATATGCTAGAGATTGAAAAGTAAGAGATTGAGAAGTAAGAGATTAAAAAGTACGAGGTAAATGACCGAGGCTTGTGAGTTGTGACGGCGTCGCCAGAACGCCGCTCTTCTTTTCGAATGCAAGCCGCCGCGCAGCATGGTGAGAAGCGAAGAGGGTAAAGCATGAAGGCAGGGCATCGAGCGCGAATAGGCGCAGCAATCGCCGCGACCTTAGTGGCAACAGGCGCGCAGGCGGCAAACAACCTCGCCCTAGAGGAAGTTGTGGTCACCGCGCAGAAGCGGGAGCAGAGTGCCATGACGGTGCCGGTAACCGTGGATACCTTCAGTACCCAGGATCTGGAAAATACCGGGGCCTTAACCATGACCGACATTCAAGCCTATATTCCAGGCTTGAAAGTGGGGACTAACATTCAGGATGCTGGCGGTGTTACCCAGTCCTCCTTTGTGATCCGCGGTATTGAAAGTTCTAACATCAGTACCGGTGGTGACCCCTCCGTCGCCACATTCTTGGATGGTGTCTACCTTCCTCGTGCGGCGATAACGGTGCCATTTTCAGATATGGACCGTGTCGAGGTTTTGAAAGGCCCGCAGGGCACGCTGTTTGGGCGTAATGCTGCAGCAGGCGTGGTCAGCTTCGTTTCCAACCTTCCCGACCTTGAAGCGCGCGAGGGCTTTCTCTCCGCGAAACTCGGGAATTACGGCCTCGTTCGCATTGAGGGCATGGGGAATGTGCCGCTGAGCGACAATCTGGCTTTGCGAGTCAATGTGCTGCACAACCAGCGCGATGCCGTGGTCGACAATAAGGGGCCATCGCGGCCGGACCCGCGAGAGCAGGATAACCAATTCGCCAAAGTATCACTGTTGTGGCAGGCCAGTGATCGGCTGCGTATGCAGCTGTCCGCCGATTACGACAAGGTCGATAACGGCCCGCAGGCGATGATGGGAATTAGCGAGCAATACGCGGATTTTCCCGACCCAACGGATAGAAAAGTCAGTACCGATGCGCGCAAGCCCGGTGAGCGTCGCGATATGTACGGCGTGGTCGGCAAACTTTGGTTTGATGTGAACGATGCCAGTACCTTAAGCCTGATCGCTAGCCACCGCGAATTTGAAACCTATAATTTGCAAGATGAAGACGGTACTGCCGTTGAAGATGTTTATGTAGATACCAACAACGTTGAAGACTCCGATATTAGCTACCTAGAAGCGCAGCTCAATATCGCACTGGAAAATGTCGATATGGTTTTCGGTGTTAACTACAGCACCGAAGATACCTACCAGCTCACCGCGTTAACCTTTAGTTATGGCGCCGTTGTCGAGCTGGCCTCCGACATGTTGGGCCTGCCCGCCAACGTGCTCAACTCGTTAATCGGAGGGGTGATTGCCGGTAATTATGTTACCGAGACGATGACCAATATCGGTGACTTTGAAAACTACGGCGTTTACTCAGACGTCGATTTTACGGTGACGGACCGGCTGAATATTCTAGCCGGTTTGCGCTACAGCAAAGATGACAAGCAGTTCAGCTGGGATGCACCGCTTACCGATTTCCCGCTGTCGCAATTACAAGGGGAAAACTTTTTCTTCAACACCAATGGTGTTGAGCGTGCCAGCGAAAGCTGGGACAAAATTACCGGTCGCCTGGTGGCGAACTATCAGCTGGCCGAGGGAGCGATGGCCTTCGCCAGTTACTCTACGGGTTACAAGTCTGGTGGCTACGACTCGTTAAACCCCGGCTCGGGGGATGTTCCTCTGGAACCAGAGGTCGTTAATAACTATGAGCTGGGGATAAAAGGCGACTTTTTAGCCACGACGATTCGAACGCAGTTGGCGTTATTCCAAATGACCATCGACGACCGTCAGGAGGCTATTGAGTCGCAGCAGCCGGGCAGTGGCGCGGCAGTGCCGACGGTGATTAACACCGACGAAGATATCAGCGGTGTCGAGCTGACCTTAGATTGGTTGGCCACCGAGTCGCTCCGCTTTGGCGTGATTTATACCTACCGCGAGCAGGAGTCCAGCCGCGAGGCGCACTACGATGCACAGGGTAATTTTGTTACCGCCGACAATCGTTCGGCGACAACACCTCAGGAATACACGCTCACCCTGGATTGGTCGCCAGAGCTTGCTGCGGGTACCGTGCTGTTTCACCTCGACTATGTGTACGAGGAGAATACAGACCGCGAGAACGAGGACCACCTGGATGAGTTTAACCGTGTCCCCGGTTACGGCGATGATACCGAACTGCTCAATGCCCGCGTGAGTTTTATCACTCCGTCAGGGGGCTATGAGTTTGCGGTGTGGGGTAAAAACCTATTGGAAAACGAGCGGGTTTCGCAGCCCGGCGGTTTAACCGGCGATGTACTGGGCACCTACCACGTGGGCATTGTTGACCCACTCACCTACGGTGTCGACTTTAAGGCCTTTTTCTAAATCGCGTTTCCCGGTGGCAGTTACTGGGCTGTCACCAGATTTTCATATTAGCCACCTACACTCCCCGCGATATTGATATCGGGGGGAGCCATTGTGTCTTCAAGCAGTTTAAGTCGTCGCCGCTTTTTGGCGGGCAGCATGGCAGGTTTGGCTCTAAGCGCGTGTGGGGGCTCCTCGGGCAGCTCATCAAGCAGCGGCCCTGTCGATTCGCCACTTCCCCCGGACCCGCAGCCTGAGCCGATACCCGATAGTGCTGAACCCGGCCCCATCCCGCCAAGAGGTTTGCACCTCAGCTTTGTTGGCGACAGCCACACCTCGCGCACGGTAACGTGGTTTACCGATGGCCTTGAACCGCCGCAGTCTCGCTTGGAGTTTGGCGTGGTTGAAGAGGGCATGAGCGAAGCTGATATCGCCGAGCAGGTGTTCGAGCACTTCGTCGATGCGAGTGCCGACGAAACGCCGGGGGTGGAGAGTTTTACTCACCGCGCAACGGCAGCGGGGATTGATGCTGAAAAGCCCATGCGTTACCGCGTGGGCTCAGATGAGGGCGGTTGGTCTCCGGTGTATGTGGTTGCACCGTCGCCGCGCGGCGAGTGGAGTTTTATCCACTTTGGCGATCACGGTATTGGTGACCTGCCCCAGCAACTGACGGCCGAAGTACTAAAAACACCCGCAGACCTGATTATGATTGCTGGGGATCTCAGCTACGCGAATGGCGACCAGCCAATCTGGGATACCTGGTTTGAGCAAATGGAGCCGCTGCTGGCTCGCCGCATTACCATGACAGCGCCGGGCAATCACGAGCAAAAAGATTTTGGTGGCGAGGCTTTTAAAAACCGCTTTACCCACCCGCCCAAACCATTGAGTTCGGTGATTGGTCAGGGGAGCCCCGGCAGCTCGTTCTATTCCTTCGACTACAACCGCGTGCATTTTCTTGTAACAACGGCCGGGGCCTTGATCAACGACGGCACCCTCGTTGAAGAAATTATCAATATTGAGGTCGACCTGGCTCAGGCTGCACTGCGTCGAGCGCGGGGTGAGATCGACTTTATTGTTGTTATGCAGCACTACACGATCTGGACTGATCAGCTCGGTCGCAGCCCGGCTAACCCCACGTTGGTGGCGCTGGAAGAGAACATTATGCTGCGCTATGGCGTTGATCTGTTAGCGGTGGGGCACGACCATGTCTATCAGCGCTCCAAACCGATGGGGCTGGGGCTGCCCAACCCCCTTGGTTATGTGCAGGTGCTGGTGGGAACGGGTGGCGCTTCCATTCGCCTGTTCGACGAAAATGGCCCGCAAATTTGGTCTGCGGCTGAATTTATTGGCGTTGGCTTTTGCCGCTATGCGGTTAGCCCCGGCAAGATTCGAGGCGAGTACTATGGCTCGCCGCCGCTGGACCTGAGCGATGAGGGGCGGCAGTACATTACCGGCGACTTTTCACTTCAGGACAGTTTTGAGATAAGTGCCAAGCCGCAGATTGCCTGCCAGTTGTGCGCCAAGCCGGCTCGCAGTAGTGATATTCTGCTCGCCGACTACGAGGCGATCTCCCGGCATACTCGCGAGCGAAACCGCCACGACTTGAGACACTGCTAGGCGTTGTCCTGGGTGGCGCAAAACGCCAGCAGGTCATCGAAGGGCAGGTGATCGCCTTCGTCTTTGCCATAGTGAGCAACGCGAACAATGCCGTCGCGGTCAATTAAAAAATTGGCTGGCATGGTTGTCATATTGCCCTTGATCGTAGTCGGCACATAGCCTTTGCACATACCGCGTATCGCTGTGGGCATGCGCGTCAGCATACCCTTTATAACCCCGAGTATTGAGCGTTGCACTGAGTAGCGCTCGTAGTATTGGCCGGTTTCATCGGCGAGAATTGGGAAGGGGGCGTGATGGTCAGCTGCGTGCTCCTGAAGGTTGTCCAGCGGCGAGTCAAATACCGCGACCACCGTAAAATCGTTAGTAAATTCATCGAAACGCTTTACCAGTTCATGAACCCGCATATTGCAAAAAGGGCAGCTGGCAAAGCGAAAGAACGACAGCATATACGGTCGGCCTGCTAAGTTGGCTATGTCAAACTCCTCACCATTTATGGCGGTCAGGCGTAGGGGTAGGGCACGGTCGCCGGCTTGTACTGTCATACTGTCTCCAATGTTAAGGTCTTACATATCGACCTGTGTGACGCACACGCCGCCACTTTGTTACACCCGCCGCACGATTGTGCGATTGGCTCACAGAAATAACCTTTCCTTGTTGGTGCTACGGCACACTTCTTGACCTACTGTGCAACTTAACGTAAAAGTTTAGAAAAATAATAATGAAATGTCAGACCTCGCCTTGGTTGCGCAGGTAGGCATTTTGAGTGTTTCAAGAAGAAACAGGCCTTCCGGCCCAACCGGGGTTCATATGTCATTATCAAAGTTTGCCATTGCGGTATTGTCCGTTGGTCTTGCTGCCTGCGGAGGCTCCTCTTCCTCAAGCTCTAATTCTGGTGGCGGTACGACATCACCTAAACCTATCGAACAGGGGCGGCTGATAGATAGCCCGGTTAAGGGTGCGGGCTTCGTTAGCAGCTCGTCGATCAGCGGTCTCACCAATGTGAATGGGGTATTTTCCTACCGCCAGGGCGACGCTGTCTCCTTCCGGCTTGGGGGGCTTTCGCTAGGGAGTGCGCAAGGGGCCGCCATTATTACCTTGCTGGATCTTGTTGATGGTGCTCGGGCAGCGGCGAACAGTGGTAGCAGCACTGATGAGGTGTTGGATGACTTTCCGGCGATCGTAAACCTGGCGCGCCTGCTCCAGTCTCTGGACGTGGATGGCGATAGTGGCAACGGTATACAAATTCCGTCAGAGGCAGCCCAAAAAGTTAGTGCTTACGTCAATAGCATCGACTTCACTGACCCGGATATGTTTGCCGACAGTGATAAACCGGCAGTGAAATTTATCTGCGAAGTGAAAGCGGCGAGAGGGATACCCGCCTGCAGTGAAAGTAATATTGTCGACGAGGACGCGGCTCGAAGCGAAGTAAAAGACACTGAAGAGCAGCGGCGCACTGGCAATATCAATGAGCTGCCTATCGTCAGTGCTGGTGCTGACTTGGTCGTTGCTGAAGCCGGCAGCGTTACCCTGCAGGGAAGTGCGCAAGATAACGACGGCAATGTCACGGGCACGCTCTGGCAGCAGACTGACCGCAATGGTGTTGCGATTAATGGCAGCATCGAAATCAATAATCCCGGTTCCTTAACGGCTAGCTTCACCGCGCCGGAAGTTGATCAAGATAGAATCTTTTATTTTTCATTAACGGCGACTGACAACGACGGCGACCGAGCCAGCGATACCGTTGCTGTACTAGTGCGCGACAGCAGTGGTGGTGGAAATGCGCGGCCTGTGGCCAATGCCGGTGTCGACCAAAATGTTGAGTCAGGCGAAGTTGTTGTACTCGACGGCAGTAATAGTGAAGACCTGGATGGTCAGATAACAAGTTATAGCTGGTCGCAAATCGACGAGGATGGAAACTCGGTTAGCAATGGTGTTGCGCTGCAAAATGGCGATACCGCTGAGGCCAGTTTCACGGCGCCGAGCGTTGACGTAATTACTCAGCTGCGTTTTCGCCTGACGGTTTCAGATAACGAATCGGCGACCGATTTTGATGACATCACGATCAACGTAAGCCCTGAGGATACCGAGCCCGAAAATGTGTCTCCTGTTGCTAATGCAGGCGATGACCAAAACGCTATAGCCGGCGAGAGTGTCACTCTCGACGCCAGTGCTTCAAGTGACGCTGATGGCGACGAGCTTAGCTATTCTTGGGAGCAGACTGACGATACGGATATCCAGCTCACCGGTGCCGATACAAAGGTTGCCAGTTTCACGGCACCAGATGTTAGCGAGTCAAGAACCCTGACATTCAAAGTAACAGTGAGTGATGGCGCACTCAGTGCAGACGACCATGTCAGCGTCGTTGTTGCGCCCGCGCCTGCGGTTTGTGATCCAGCCGATCCCGGTACCTACCAGCAGTGTTTTGCAATTTGTACTGACGGCGACCCCGACACAGCGTGCCCGCTGCCGTACGAGGATTTCTCCCCGAATCCAGAGCAATTTGAGGAGGTCTTTAGCCAGCTGCAGGCGTGTGCCGACCAAGACCCTGAAACACAGTGCCTCTTGCCCTTGGAGGGTGAGCCGGAATTTCCATCGCAGATAGAGGAGGTTTTGGGCGAACTCTGTGACGATGCGTCGAATCCGCAGCAGTGCTTAACCGACGGTCAGGATGCGATCTGTAGTGCGTTTGACCCAAATAGTGAGACGCCATTCTGCGGCGGTGGCGACCCAGGTACTCCCCCAGAACTGC